>CAZCTU010000027.1:0-11394 GCA_964501495.1 uncultured Ramlibacter sp. | reverse complement strand
CGAAGAAGCCGCGAAGCGCGGCGAGAACCCGCCGAGTTATGACAAGCAGTTCGTGCGTGACTGGCTCGAGCAGGTGCGCATCAACGGCAAGCCCTGGGACAAGACCCCGCCGGCTCCGCGCCTGCCGCAGGAGGTCATCACCAAGACCGCGGCCAAGTACCGCGAGGCGCTGGAGCGCCTCACGGGCTGAGCCCGCTCCCTGCGGCGCCTCAGCTCAGCACCACGCTCGACAGCCGGCGCCGATAACCCGCCACCACCGGGTCGTCCGGCGGAATCTGGCCCTCTGCCACCTTGGGCTTGGCCGGCTCGATCAGGTCGAGGATGGCGATGAAGGTCTTGCGCGCCAGGTCCTCGTTCCAGGCCTTGTCGCGCATCAGGATCTCCAGCAGCTCGTCCAGCGCCTGTGTGTACTGGTGCGCGGCCATCAGCAGGCGCGCGCGGTCGAAGCGGGCCTCGAAGTCGCGGCGGTTGGCGGCGATGCGGGCGTCCAGGTCGGCAAGCGCCTGCGGCAGCGGCGGCTGGCCGGCCGCGAAGTCGGCGGCGGCGAACACGCGCTGCAGCGAATCGAAGCGGCGCACCAGCGCCGCCCGCGCGATCACCGGCGCGAAGGCCACCTTGGCCTCGTCGTCCAGGCCGGCCATCCAGAGCGCGCGCACGAACTCGAAGCGGGCATCGTCGTCCTCGGGCTTGGACTCCGCGGCCTGGCGCAGCGCGGCGAGCGCGCCCTCGCTGCCGGGTTCGGGTGCTTCTTCCTCGGGCGCTTCCACTTCGGGCTCGCCCGGCGGCAGGTGCTTGTCCAGGAAGGCGCGCAGCTGGCCCTCGGGCAGGGCGCCCTGGAAGCCGTCGACCGGCTGGCCGTTCTTCATCAGGATGCAGGTCGGGATGCTGCGGATGCCGAAGGCCGAGGCCAGCTCCTGCTCCTGGTCGGAGTCGATCTTCACCAGCTTGAAGCGGCCGGCATAGGCGGTCTCGAGCTTCTCGAGCAGCGGGCCGATCACCTTGCAGGGGCCGCACCAGGGGGCCCAGAAGTCCACCAGCACCGGAACGGTCTGGGAGGCAGCGATGACCTCGGTTTCGAAGTTTTCCAGGGTGACGTCGATCATGCGGGGGCTTCCGGGGTCCGGTCTTAGAATCAAGGGCTCACTTCACACCTACCCAAGCAGGCATGAGCACGGTTCAAGTTGGCGTCGTCATGGGGTCCAGCAGCGACTGGGACACCATGCAGCACGCAGTGGCGATTCTCCAGGAATTCGGCGTGGCTCATGAGGCCAAGGTCGTCTCGGCCCACCGCATGCCCGACGACATGTTCGCCTACGCCGAGGCCGCCGCCGGCCGCGGGCTGCAGGCCATCATCGCCGGCGCTGGTGGCGCCGCCCACCTGCCGGGCATGCTCGCCTCCAAGACCCCGGTCCCGGTGCTGGGCGTGCCGGTGGCCAGCCGCCACCTGCAGGGCGTGGACTCCCTCCACAGCATCGTGCAGATGCCCAAGGGCGTGCCGGTGGCGACGTTTGCCATCGGCGCCGCGGGCGCGGCCAACGCCGCGCTCTTCGCGGTGGCCCAGCTGGCCAACCACGACCCGGCCCTGCGCGCGAAGCTGGAAGCCTTCCGCCGCCAGCAGACCGAGGCGGCCCGCGCCAGCATCCTGCCGCCGGCTGCGCCCTGAGCGGGGCCCGGCGTCTGTCTCCCTTCCATTTCTCCGGCACAGGACCCGCATCGTCATGAGCACCAACCCCCGCGCCGCGCTCCTGCCGGGTGCCACCCTCGGCGTCATGGGCGGCGGCCAGCTGGGCCGCATGTTCGTCCATGCCGCACAAAGCCTGGGCTACTTCACCGCGGTGCTCGACCCGGACGCCACCAGCCCCGCCGGCCGGGTGAGCCACCACCACCTGCACGCCGACTACCTGGACACGCCGGCGCTGGCCAAGCTCGCCGGCATGGCCGACGCCATCACCACCGAGTTCGAGAACGTGCCGGCCCAGGCCCTGGCGCAGCTGGCGACGCACCGCCCGGTCGCCCCGGGCGGCGAGGCGGTGGCCATTGCCCAGGACCGCGCCCGCGAGAAGGCCCACTTCACCCGCTGCGGCGTGCCCTGCGCGCAGCATGCGGTGATCGAGACGCCCGAGCAGCTCGCGGCCGTTGCCGACGACCTGCTGCCTGGCATCCTCAAGACCGCCCGGCTCGGGTATGACGGCAAGGGCCAGGCCCGCGTCGCCACCCGCGCCGAGCTGGCCCGCGCCTGGGACGAGATGGGCCGGGTGCCCTGCGTCCTCGAGAAGATGCTGCCCCTGGCCGCCGAGATCTCGGTGGTGGTGGCCCGCGGCGCCGACGGCGAGATGGTGAATTTGCCGGTGCAGCGCAACCTGCACCGCGCCGGCATCCTGGCGGTGACCGAGGTCGTGGACGGCGCGGTCGACCCGGCCCTGGCCGCCGAGGCGGTGGCCGCCACCCGCGCGGTGGCCGAGGGCCTGGGCTACGTGGGCGTGCTGTGTGTCGAGTTCTTCGAGCTCGAAGGCGGCGGCCTGGTGGTCAACGAGATGGCGCCGCGTCCCCACAACAGCGGCCACTGGAGCCTGGACGCGAGCGACGTCTCGCAGTTCGAGCTGCAGGTGCGCACCCTGGCCGGCCTGCCCCTGGTGGCGCCGCGCCAGCACAGCCCGGCGATCATGCTCAATCTGCTCGGCGACCTGTGGTTCCCGGGCGGTGCCACCGCTGCGCGCGAGCCGGACTGGTCGGCGGTGCTCGCGCTGCCCGGCGCCCACCTGCACCTCTACGGCAAGGCCGAGGCCCGCGCGGGCCGCAAGATGGGCCACCTCACGATCACCGGCGCCCACCCGCAGGGCGTGCGCGCCACCGCGCTGGACGCCTGCGACATCCTCGGGCTCGAGCGCTTCTGAACGCATCGGCGACCTCGCATCCCTCGCGCGCTGATTCGCCTGCTCGCCCACGCCTGCCCCTGAAAGCCCGCACGTGATCCTCGACGGCCGCCACCCCGATGCCATCGCCCAGGCCGCCTCGCGTCTGGCCGCCGGCGACCTGGTGGGCCTGCCCACCGAGACGGTCTACGGCCTGGCCGCCGACGCCGGCAGCGAGGCGGCGGTGGCCGGCATCTTCGCGGCCAAGGGCCGGCCCAGCGACCACCCGCTGATCGTGCACGTGACCGGCGCCGACACCGCGGCCCATTTCGCGCGCGCGCTGCCCGACGTGGCCCGCCGGCTGATGGCCGCCTTCTGGCCCGGCCCGCTCACCGTCATCGTGCCGCGCCGCGAGGGCGTGGCCCGCGCCGCCGCCGGCGGCCAGGATTCGGTGGGCCTGCGCTGCCCCTCGCACCCGGTGGCCCGGGCGCTGCTCCAGGCCTGCGCCGCCCTGCCCGCGCCGGTCCTGGGCCTGGCCGCGCCCAGCGCCAACCGCTTCGGCCGGGTGAGCCCCACCACCGCCGCCCATGTGCGGGACGAATTCGGCGAGGGCCTGCTGGTGCTCGATGGCGGGGCCTGCGAGGTCGGTATCGAATCGGCCATCGTCGACTGCACCCGGGGCCGTCCGGTCCTGCTGCGGCCCGGCGCCCTGGGCTTCGGCCAGATCGAGGCGGCCTGCGGCGAGCGCCTCTGGCGCCCCGAGGAAATGCCCGGCGCCGCGCCCCGCGCCTCGGGCACCCTGGCCTCGCACTACGCGCCGCAGGCGCCGCTGCGCCTGATGGACGGCGCGGCCCTGCAGGATGCCCTGGGCGTCCTGGGCCCCGGTGCCGAGGACCTGGGCCTGGCCGTCTGGGCCCGCAGCCCGCTGAAGGTGGGCGCGCGCGGGGTGCAGGTGCACCCGATGCCGGCTGATCCCGCCGGCGCGGCCCGCGACCTGTTCGCGGTGCTGCGCGAATTCGACGCCGCCGGCGCCCGCCTGATCTGGGTCGAGGCGCCGCCGAAGGACGCGGACTGGGACGGGGTGCGGGACCGCCTGCAGCGGGCGGCCGCCGGCCGCTGACCGGCGGGTTTGCTTTCCCCGGCGCGGCACGGTGTCCCGACCTGCGGCAAAACACCTTCCGGCCTCGGTAAACTCCCGGGTTTGAGTCTTTCGCCACCTGGAGAACCCCATGGCTTTTCGTCGCATGATCCGCATCCTCCTGGCCGGGGCCGCTGCCCTCGTGCTGGCGTCCTGCGGCGGTGGGTCCTCGGTGGTGTCCGACTTCCATCCGACCCGGGTGGTGGTCTTCGGCGATGCGATGGCCGACCTGAAGCTGTCCGCCTCGCCCAGCGGATCGGGCCGCTACACGGTCAACGGCGACAACACCACCAACAACTGGGTGCTGCAGCTGGCCAGCCACTACGGACTGACCCCGGCCACCGCGAACGTCAAGGCGGCGGCCCACGCCCGCATCACCACCACCACCGATGCGGTTGGCGGCTCGGCCGCCACGGTGCAGGCCCAGATCACCAGCTTCCTCGGCGCCGGCAGCCTTGGCGCTTCCGACCTGGTGGTGGTGAGCGCCGGCACCTCCGACCTGATCGCCGAAGGCTACGCCGCCATCAAGACCAGCCCCTCGCAGACCGAGGCGGCCGCCACGGCCAACGTCCAGCAGGCCGCCCGCGACCTGGCCACCCAGGTGCGTCGCCTGGTGGACAACGGCGCCAAGCACGTCGTGGTTCTGAGCCCCTACAACCTGGGCAAGACGCCCTGGGCCAGTTCTGCCGGCAAGGTGACCTTCCTCCAGGACCTGTCCACCGCTTTCTACGACGAGATGGTCTACCGCATGAACGACCTGGCCGCGAACGTGCTGGTGGTCGACGCGCGTCTGCAGATGAACTCGCTGGTGAGCTCCACCAGCTACAACAGCACCACCCTGGCGTGCAGCTCCGGCGCCAACAACACGGCCAACGGCCTGGGTATCGGCACCAACCTGGTCGACTCTTCCAAGTGCACGACCAGCACCCTGGATGCCGGCTACAACGCCAGCACCTTCCTTTTCGCGGATTCCATCTACCCGACGCCGCTGGCCCACCGCAGCCTGGGCGACTACGCCCACAGCAAGTTGCGCGATCGCTGGTAAACCGCGCGCGGCAGCCCAGCGGCCAGTCTGATCCGACGCGCCGCCGGCTTCCGGCGCCTTCTTGGCGCTCTTTCTGCGCTGTTTCAGCGCCCCTTCGCCGTCGCCGTCGTAGCCGCTCGTGCCGACACCGGCCCTCCGGCCCCTCCCGCCGTCCACGCCACCAGCTGGTCGATCACCGGCCGCATCGCGCCCGCATTCGGGTGGTTGGCGATCGCCACCAGCACATAGCGCTTCCCGTCTGTCGCGTGCACGTAACCGGCCACGCCGGTCACGTCGCGCAGGCTGCCGGTCTTGAGGTGGGCCTGGCCCGCCGCGCCCGGGCCGGTGCCGGTGCGGCGCGCGGTGCCGTCGATGCCGGCGACCGGCAGTGAGGCGATGAATTCCGGCATCAGCGGCGAGGCCCAGGCGTACTGCAGCAGGCGTGCGAGCTGGGCGCCGGTGGTTCGCTCCTGCCGTGACAGGCCCGAGCCGTTGTCGAACTGCGGCGGCTCCTCGCGCAGGCGCTCGCGCCACCACTGCTGCAGCACCTCGCGCGAACCCGCCAGCGTGCCGCTGCCCTTCTGCTGCAGGCTCAGCGTGAGAAAGAGCTGCTGCGCCATCACGTTGTTGCTGTACTTGTTGATGTCCCGCACCACCTCGGCCAGGGTCGGCGATTCGACGCTCATCACCGGCGCCAGGCCGGCCGGCATCAGGCCGTCGCGCACCTGCCCGCCCAGCTGCCCGCCCAGCTCGCGCCACATCGCTGCCACCGCGCGCGCGGCCTGCTGACCCGGGTCGGGCGCCGCCAGCGGCCAGGCGCGGGGGCCGCAGCTGGCGGGAAAGGTGCCCTCAAGCCGGACGCGCGTGGGCTGGCTGAAGTCGGCGCGCAGGCCGGCGCGCCAGTCGCCGCAGGCGGCGGCCGACAGGGGCACGGTGGCCGGCACCTCGACACCGGCCAGGGCCGGCTCCATCTGCACCGCGGCCACGCCGCCAGCGCCGGACGCCGAGGGCAGGGGCGTGAGGTGCAGCACCATGGCGCGGTAGTTCACCAGAAGCGCGTCGGGCTGCGCGTTGTAGGCCTTGAGCGGCTCGCCGTCGAAGGCGGCCGGGTCCTGCGGCCCCAGCGGGAAGGCGCTGCGATCGAGCACGATGTCGCCGCTGATGCGGCGCACCCCCAGGCCCTGCACCCGCCGCAGCAGCTGCCACAGCCGCTCGGCCACCAGGCGCGGGTCGCCCTGGCCCTTGATGTAGAGGTTGCCCTGCAGCACCCCGTCGCGTACCGGTCCGTCGACGCCGACCGGCGTGGTCCAGGTCCAGGCCGGCCCGAGCAGCTCGAGCGCGGCGAAGGTGGTGGCCAGCTTGGCGATGGACGCCGGATTGACCGGCTCCTGCGCCCGGTGCCACAGCCGCGGCGGCTCCTTGCCCTGGGCCTCGGCCACCACCAGGGTGACCGCTTCGCGCGGCAGCTTGGCGCGCGCCAGGGCGGCGTCGATTTCCGGCGGCAGGGGCTGGGCCTGGGCCACGGCGCCCCAGGCCATGAGGCAGGCAGTGGCCAAAAGGGCCGGAATGAAGCGCGGGCGCAAAGGCATGGGCAAATTATCGGGGCGGGATAATCGCCCCCATCGTGAACCTGCTCGCTTTCGACACCAGCACCGAGACCCTGTCCGTGGCCCTGGCCTGGACCGCCGCCGGCCAGCCGCATGAGGCCTTGCAGGACTCGCAAGGCGGCCGCGAGGCCTCGGCCACCCTCATTCCTGCGGTGCAGGCCCTGCTCGCCCAAGCCGGCCTGGAGCTCGCCGACCTGCAGGCCATCGCCTTCGGCCGCGGCCCCGGCTCCTTCACCGGCCTGCGCACCGCCTGCGCGGTGGCCCAGGGCCTGGCCCTGGGCGCCGGTGTGCCTGTGCTGCCGGTCGACACGCTCATGGCCGTCGCCGAAGACGCCCGCGCGCGCCATGGCTGCACCGAGGTGCTGGCCGCGCTGGATGCGCGCATGGGCGAGGTCTACGCCTGCGCCTGGCGCCATACGGCCCAGGGCTGGCAGGCCCTGGGCGAGGTGACCCTGGGCGCGCCCGAGGCGCTGGTGCTGCCCCCGGGCTTCGTGCTCGCCGGCAATGTGCAGGCGGCCTATGGCGACCGGCTGCCCGCGCCGGCGCTGCCCGCGCAGCCCACGGCCGCCGCGCTCCTGCGACTGGCGCCCGCCCTCCTCGCCGCAGGCCAGGCGGTCGCGGCCGACCAGGCCCTGCCCCTGTACGTGCGAGACAAGGTGGCGCAGACGACCGCGGAGCGGGAGGCGATCAAGGCGGCCGCGGCTGCGGCCGCGAATCCGGACAGCGGCGCGTTCGCTGGCTCCGCCACCGGGAGCCGCTGATGCGCGCCGAAGCCAGCCCGGCCACCGATGCCCTGCTGCAAACGCACCAGGCGCATTTCGCGCCGATGACCCCCGAGTCCCTGGACGCGGTCATGGCCATCGAGCAGGTGGCCTATGCCCACCCGTGGACGCGCGGCAACTTCGCCGACTCGCTGCGCGCCGGCTACCACGGCCTGCTGCTCGCGACGCCCGAGCGCCTCCTGGGCTATTACGTGGCGATGAAGGGCGTCGACGAGGTGCACCTCCTCAACATCACCGTCGCGCCCGACTGCCAGGGCCAGGGCCTGGGCGCCTGCCTGCTCGAGGCGCTGGCGGCCTGGTCGATCGGCCAGGGCGCGCAATGGCTGTGGCTGGAGGTGCGCGCCAGCAACGAGGGCGCGCAGCGCCTGTATGCGCGCCAGGGCTATAGCCGGGTCGGCCTGCGCAAGGGCTACTACCCCGCCGGCCCCGGCCGTCGCGAGGACGCCATCGTGATGAGCCGGCCGCTGCGAGCGTCCCCGGCGACAATGCAGGCATGACGCTTTCGCTCGACGACCGCCAGCGCGCCATGCTGGCGGAGATGGGGATTCGCCTGTTCGAGGCGCTGCCCCCGTCCGCGCCCGCGGCGGTCGAGCCGGCGGTGGCCCGCGCGGCGAGTCCTGCTGGGACCGCAGGCTCCGCGGCGTCGCCGGAAGCCATCCGCGTACCGGCACACGAGGGCCACGCGCCGGCGCCCGCCTTCGCCGAGCCGCCGCAGGTGCGGGCGCCCGTCACTCCGCCCGCTCCGCGTTCCGAGCCGGTTCCCCCGCCGGCCCGCCCCGCCTCCGCCGACACCGCGCCCCTGGGCGACCGTCCGGCCGGCGTCGAGTCCATGGACTGGGACGCGCTCGAGCAGGCCGTCTCCGGCTGCGAGGCCTGCGGCCTGTGCCGCGGCCGCCGCCAGACCGTCTTCGGCACCGGCGACCGCCAGGCCGACTGGATGATCGTGGGTGAGGCCCCTGGCGAGCAGGAGGACCTGCGCGGCGAGCCCTTCGTCGGCAACGCCGGGCAGCTGCTGGACAGCATGCTCAAGGCCGTCGGGCTGGACCGTGGCCACCGGGTCTACATCGCCAACGTCATCAAGTGCCGGCCGCCCGGCAACCGCAATCCGGATCCGGCCAAGGTGGCGCAATGTGAGCCCTTCCTCCGCCGCCAGATCGCACTGGTGCAGCCGAAAATCATCCTGGCGATGGGCCGCTTCGCGGTCCAGACCCTGCTCGCCTCGCAGGAGCCGATCGGCAAGCTGCGCGGCCGGATCTACCAGTACGAGGGCGTGCCGGTGGTGGTGACCTACCACCCCGCCTACCTGCTGCGCAACCTGCCGGACAAGGCCAAGGCCTGGGCCGACCTCTGCCTGGCGCTGGACCAGTTCCCGACCGACAAGGCCTGAGCGCCGCCCCCGGCCGCCTGCGCCGGGGCCCTACTCCACATTGCTGCCCCGAAACTGATGTGATACTTTCGATTCACATCGAAAGTCGTCAATTCATCAGCAGGCCCGGACCGGGCCGGAGGGCACGCGATGCGCAAGATCGTCCCCCAGGCCCGCGGCGGCCATGGCCCGAGCGGTGTTTCTGTTGACTGGCGGCGTCGGCCCGACTGGAAGGCTGCCCGCCTCCCCGGGCGACCGCGCGCCCTCGCCTGGGCCCTGGCGCTCGCCGCGGCCAGCGCAATGGCCAATCCCGCCGGCATGCAGGCCAGCGTCGGCTCGGCCACGTTGAGCCAGCAGGGCAACACCCTGGTGGTGAGCACGCGCAACGGTGCCGGCGGCTACTCGGCCCTGAACTGGCAGCAGTTTTCCGTCCCGAGGGGCAGCGCGGTCCGCTTCGATCAGCCCTCGGCCGCCAGCACCTCCATCAACCGGGTGACCGGCGGAACCCCCAGCCTGATCCACGGCAGCCTGAGCTCCAACGGCAAGCTGGTGCTGGTGAACACCGCCGGCATCACCGTGGGCGCGGGCGCGGTGGTGGACACCGCCGGCTTCACCGCGAGCACGGTCAACGGCCACGACGCCGACTTCCTCTCGGGCCGCTTTGGCACCTCGCCCGCGCTCTCGGGCTCGGCGGCCGACCTGGTGGTGGAGGGCCGCATCCTGGCCCGCCACGGCGACGTGGTGCTGGTGGGCGGCAACCTGCGGCAGTCGGGCTCGATCGAGGCCCTCGGCATCGGCCTGGAGGGCGGACGGGTGGTGCTGCGTGCCCTGGACGAGGCGCGGGTCACGGGGGACCTGCGCGCGCGGCGCGATGGCGCCGGCACGGTGGACGTGGCGACCGCCCTCGGGGAGGCGCGCGCGGAGGCGGCCGATTCCCGCGGGGGCGCCATCGACGTCTTCGGCGCGCGGGTCGTGCTCGAGGTCCCCGCGCGGCTGGACGTGAGCGGCCCGGCGGGCGGCGGCCGGGTGCGGGTCGGCGGGGATTTCCAGGGCGCCAATCCCGAGGTGCCCAACACGCAGGCGGCCGAGTTCGCGGAAGGCGCGCGCATCCTCGCCGACGCCACCGCGCAGGGGGACGGCGGCCGGGTGGTGATCTGGTCCGACGGCCTCACCCGCAGCGCCGGCACGGTCAGCGCTCGGGGCGGGCCCGAGGGCGGCGATGGGGGCTTCGTCGAGGTGTCCGGCCGCCAGCTCGCGTTCACCTCGCAGGTGGACACGCGCGCGCCCCTGGGACGCATCGGTCGCCTGCTGCTCGATCCCGCGGCCGTCGAACTGGTCGCCGGGGAGACACCCACGACGCAACCGGCTGACAGCACGCAGCTCGGCTTCGCCACCCTGTCGGCGAGCAACGCCGACGTCTCGGTCGAATCCACCGGTTCGCTCACCGTCTCGCAGGCGCTGGAATGGACGCAGCCCTACGCCCTGAGCCTCAAGGCGCGCGACTTCCTGGCGGTGAATGCGCCGATCCGGAGCCTGGGCGGTGGTGCGGTGCGCCTGCAGACGGATGGCGCGATGTTCCCGGAAGGCGGCCTGGTCACCTCCACCCTGAAGATCGCCGCCGCGGTCACGGCGGCCCGCATCGAGATCACCGCCGCCGGCCAGCCGGGCACGAACATCAGCCTGCAGGGGGGCGACCTGAGTGCCACGGCAGGCGCGCTGTCCCTCACCGCGCCCACGATCACGCTCTCCGGCACCAACCGGCTGTGGGGCTCTGGCGGAACCGTCATCACGGGGAACATGTCCCTGGCATCGTTCGCGTCCCTGCGCACCACCGGCGTGTCGGGCACCGGCAGCCTGCTCCGGGGTGATCTCACCCTCCAGGGCAACCTCACCGTCGGGAGCGGGGCCACCCTGCGCATGGCGATCGGCCAGGGCGCCCGCGACCAGATCCACCTGGTCGGAGGCGCCGCCCAGTTCGGGTCCGGCAGCAATCTCCGTCTCGACCTGCTGGCCGGCGTGCGCCGCCCCTCGTCGGGCCCCCATACCCTGATCTCGGGCCTGGTCAATGGCCCCTTGCCGGCCCTGTCGGGGCTAGGCGCCGTCCCCGGCACGTGGCTGAAGCGCGGTTCACTGCTGGCGGTGGTGCCGGTGCTCGTGAACCTGTATCCCCCTACCAGTGGGAGTGGAGGTGGGGGTGGAGGCGGTGGAGGCGGGGGTGGCGGTGAGGACGAGAACTGCGATTCCTGACCCGGACACAGGGCGCGAGGCCGGTCAGTGACCTCACGCTCGCTCCGCCCCGGCCCGGCCAGACCTCAGAACCGCGGCAGGTCCGGGTGCGCGATCTGCCCGCCGCGCACCAGCATCTTTCCGTACTCGGCGCAGCGGTTCAGGGTCGGGATCACCTTGCCCGGATTGAGCAGGCCCTGCGGGTCGAAGGCGCGCTTGAGCCCCAGCATCTGCTCGCGCTCCTCGGGCGAGAACTGCACACACATCGAGTTGAGCTTCTCCACGCCCACGCCGTGCTCGCCGGTCACCGTGCCGCCCATGGCCACGCTGGTCTCCAGGATGTCGGCGCCGAAGAGTTCGCAGCGGCGCAGCTGGTCCGCGTCATTGGCATCGAAGAGG
>CAZCTU010000026.1:0-11846 GCA_964501495.1 uncultured Ramlibacter sp. | reverse complement strand
GGTTGCGCAGGAAGCGGGCCTCGTAGTGCAGGGCGAGGATGAGGCCGTGGATTTCGGTCAGCAGCTGGTCCGCGTCGGTGCCAGCCCGCAAGTGGCCGGCCTCGGTCGCCACGACGATGGCCCGGCGCACGGCGGTATGCCAGATGCGCACCGACTCCACCAGCGCGTCGCGCACCGGGCCAGGCCGGTCGTCGAACTCCACCGCGCCGCTGATGTAGATGCAACCCGAGTCGATCTCGACCGAGGTGCGCTGCACCCAGTTGTCAAAGAGCTGCCGCAGGCGCGGCAGGCCGCGCGACGCCTTCATCGCCGGGTAGAACACCTCGTCCTCGAAACGGCGGTGGTACTCGCGCACCACCGAAATCTGCAGCTCCTCGCGCGAGCCGAAGTGCGCGAACACGCCGGACTTGCTCATGCCGGCCACCTCGGCTAGGGCGCCGATGGACAGGCCCTCCAGCCCGACCTGGCCAGCGAGGGCCAGGGCGGCTTCGAGGATGGCGGCCTTGGTCTGTTGTCCCTTGTGCAGGTTGCGCCCAGGCCGGGACGCGATGGCGTCGCCGGCTGGGGCTTCGGAGGTGACGGGATCGGCCATGGAATCGCGGATTCAAAATAAAACGAACGGTCGTTCTATTTTTACCATGGAATTCCGGGGGTCCTGATCCAGGCTTTTCCCAAGGCCGTAGCCGGCCTCAAGCCGTCAAAGGATGCGGGCCAGGCAGGGGTCCAGGTGCTCGGACGGCGGCTTGCGGAAGCCCGAGCGGGCAAAGCGCTGCAGGCGGCCCACCAGGAAGGCGGTGAGCAGGGAGGCGCGCACCTGGGCGTCGACCGTGGGGGTGGCCGCGCCGCTGGCGTCCAGGGCCTCGCGCAGGCACTGGCGCAGGGCCGCCTCGAGCTTGTCGAAGAACTGGTTCATGCGCTGCTGCAGGCGCTCGTGCTCGAAGACCAGGGCATCACCGACCATCACCCGGGTCATGCCGGGGTTGCGCTCGGCGAACTGCACCAGCACGGTGGCGATGCCGGCGGCCTGGCGCTGGCCCTCGCCCGGGTGCCGGGCCTGAATCTGGTTGACGAGAGAGAACACCGTCTCCTCGATGAAGTCGATCAGGCCCTCAAACATCTGGGCCTTGCTCGCGAAGTGCCGGTAGAGGGCTGCCTCGCTCACCTCGAGCTTGGCCGCAAGGGCCGCCGTGGTGATGCGGTCCGCGCCGGGCTGCTCCAGCATGGTGGCCAGGGCCTGGAGGATCTGGACGCGACGCTCGCCGGGCTTGGGCCGCTTGCGGGCGGGCGCAGCCGCGGATTCCTGGGCGTCGGTGTCGGAGGGCAGGGAGGACTCGGCGTCGGACATGGCGGACGAATGGTTTCGGGCATTCTCGCACAGCCGAGTGGTCCTCCCGCCACGGGTTGTCCCGGTGCGGCAGGCGGGCAGAGTACGCGCTCACCTGCGGGTGAGCAGATGCAAGGGGCCGGGAAAAGTGGAGGAGCTTCTCGCGAAGAGGATGCCAAGGCCCTTAGGCCTCGGCGCGAACAGGCCACTCGAAGGACACACGCAGGCCCCGTCCGTCAGCGCCCGGCCCCAGCTCGAGCCGGCCGCGGTGCACCCGCGCGATCTCGTCGGCGATGGCCAGCCCGAGGCCGGTGCCCTCCCCTGTCGCGCCGGGCCCGCGATAGAAGCGGTCCAGCAGCCGCGGCCTCACCTCGGGAGGCACACCCGGCCCGTCGTCCTCCACCGCGAGCCAGGCCGCGCCGCCGGGCCGCAGGCCGCCGGAGATGGTGACGGTGCCGCCTTCAGGCGTGTACCTGATGGCGTTGTCCACCAGGTTGGCCAGCAGCTCGTGGAGCAGCCACTCGTGGCCTTGGGCGATGACACCGCCGGGCCCGGCGGGCGCCATGTCCAGGCCCAGGTCGATCTGGCGGGCGGAGGCCCGGTCCAGGTACTGTTCGAGCACGGCCTCCGCCAGGGCCCGCAGGTCGACCGGCTCGGGTGGATGCTCGCTGGTGGCTCGGGCCTCGGCACGTGACAGGGCCAGCAGCTGATTGGCCAGCTGCGTGGTGCGCCGCGTGGCGCTGCGCAGCTTGTCGATCTGGTCCACCGGCACCAGCAGGCTGCCGCTGCTTCCGGGCGGCACGATGCGCCGGGCCGCCTGCGCCCAGGCCTCGACCTGCGACTGCAGGCCGGCCAGAGGCGTGCGCAACTGGTGGGCCGCGTCGGCGATGAAGCGGCGCTGGTGCTCGGCCTGCTCTTCCAGCAGCGGCTGGAGCAGACGGTGCAGGAGGCGCCGGCGCAGGGAGAGCAGCAGCGCCGGCATGGGACGGATGCCGTGGAGGCGGATCGAATCAGGAGGCGGCGCCGGGCGTGCTCGCCACCTCGGCCGCCGCGGCGGGCGCCACCGCCGGCATCGCGGCCGCCTGGAGGGGCTCGCGCGCCTCCAGCCGGTAGCCGAAGCCGCGGATGGACTTCAGGCCCACCCCATGGGGCTCGAGCTTGGCGCGCAGGCGCGAGATGTAGACCTCGACCGCGTTGGGCGTGATCTCCTTGTCCCAGCCGGTGAGGGCCTGCAGGAGCTTGTCCTTGCTGGCGGGCTTGGGCGCGTTCATGAGCAGGTACTCGAGGACGGTCCACTCGCGCGGCCCCAGCTCGATGGGAACGAAGGTGTCCTCGTCCTTGCGGGCGCCGGCCCGGCGGGTGGCGGTGTCCAGTTCGACCTGGCCGAAGGACAGCACCGAGGAGGTCGCCGCCTGGGACCGCCGCAGCAGGGCGCGCAGTCGGGCCAGCAGCTCGGGCAGTTCGAAGGGTTTGACCAGGTAGTCGTCGGCGCCTAGGTCGAGGCCATGGACCCGGTCGTTCAGGGCGTCGCGGGCGGTGAGGATGAGGACCGGCATCGCGTGGCTGGCCATGTCGGGCTTGCGCAGGCGGCGGGTGAGCTCCAGGCCGTCCATGTTGGGCAGGCCGATGTCGATGATGGCGGCGTCGAAGGTTTCGGCCCGGAGGACCTGCTCGGCGCGTTCGCCGCTGCCCACCCAGTCCACCGCGTAACCTTCTCCCGTGAGGCCCAGCTTGATGCCGCTGGCGACCATCACGTCATCTTCCACGAGCAATAGTCTCATCGTCTGCTCCCTCCTACAGCTGCAGTAGCCGAGAAGTTATCAGACGAAAGAGTTAATTGGAAGAGCTTTTTACAGGCAAAGCGCCTCAGGAGCGGATCAGGAGCGGATCACGGTTCCGACGGCCTGATCGGTCAGCACCGCCAGCAGCAGGGCGTGGGGCACCCGGCCATCGATGATGTGGACGTTGCCCACGCCGGCCTTGGCGGCGTCGAGCGCGCCGGCGATCTTGGGGATCATGCCGCCGGAAATGGTGCCGTCGGCGCAGAGGGCGTCGATGCGTTGCGAGGTGAGTTCGGCCAGGAGCTGGCCGGACTTGTCCATCACCCCGGCGATGTTGGTCAGGAGGAGGAGTTTCTCGGCCTGCAGCTCGGTGGCCAGGCGGGAGGCGACCACGTCGGCGTTGATGTTGTAGCTCTCGTTGGCGTCGCCGAAGCCGATGGGGCTCACCACCGGGACGATGCCGGCCGATTGCAGGGCGCGGATGATGCCGGTGTCCATGGCGGTGATGTCGCCGACCTGGCCGATGTCATGCAGCTTGGACGGGTCCTGGGCGTCGGGCAGCTGCAGCTTGCGGGCGCGGATCAGGCCGCCGTCACGGCCGGCCAGGCCCACCGCCTTGGCGCCGGCCTGGTGGATCAGGCCGACGATCTCCTGCTGCACCTCGCCGGCGAGCACCCATTGCACCACCTGCATGGTCTCGGCGTCAGTGACCCGCATGCCCTGGATGAAGTGGCCCTTCTTGCCGATTTTCTCGAGGCCCTTCTCGATCTGCGGACCGCCGCCGTGGACCACCACCGGATGGATGCCCACCAGTTTGAGGAGGACCACGTCCTCGGCGAAGGCGCGCTGCAGCGCCGGGTCGGTCATGGCGTTGCCGCCGTACTTGATGACGAGGGTCTTGCCTTGCAGGCGCTGGATGAAGGGCTGGGCGCGGACGAGGAGGTCAACGGAGCTCATGGAATTGGAGTAGAAATGCGGAAGAGGCAGCACCGCGCAGGACTGGCCTGTGCGCGAACGATGGGATTGTGCCGGAAGCCCCCCGGGCGCCCTCACCCGGCGCGAATCAGGAGGCGGGCAACAGCTGCGCCAGTTCGACCGCCAGGACCTGCGGCTTGGACAGCAACTCGATCAGCACCATGGCGCGGGCTTCGCCGTCATGCTGCTGGAAGATGCCCCGCAGGCCCTGGAGCGGGCCCGCGGCGAAAACCACCTCGTCGCCCTCCTGAAGCACCCGCCGCTGGGGCGGCGGCGGCGCCGTGCGCAGGGCCGTGACCAGCTCGTCGGGCACCTTGGCGGGCACATGGCCGAAGGTCACCAGCCGGCTCACGCCCAGGGTGGAGCGGATCGGCGCCCAGTTGGAGTTCTGCGCGTCAAGCCGGATGAACAGGTAGCGCGAGAACATCGGCTCGGTCACCTGGCGGATGCGGCCGCGCAGGAGCTTTTCCACCGTGATCAGCGGCAGCCAGACCTCGTAGCCCTGGCGCTGGAGGTTTTCCAGGGCGCGGGCCTCTTGCCGGGGCTTGGCGTGGATCAGGTACCAATGCATCGCAGGGACAAGACGAGGCGGGGGTGAGGGCTCAGGCACACGGGTGGTGTGACGGCTCAGGCCTCGCCGTCGGGCGTCGGGTCGCGGTCTGCCGCCGGAGCCGCCTCGTCGCCGGTGGGCACGCTGGCGGCTGACAGGCCCAGGGCCACGTTGCGGGCCTGGGCGCGCAGGCTGCGCTTCTCGTGGAAATTGAGCGCGCGGCCCAGGGCATTCTTGCCCCGCAGCAGCAACTCGCGGTCGACCTCGGGCGGCAGGCCGCGCAGCGCCGGCAGTTCATCCTGCAATGCGTCGCGGTCGTCACCGGGCAGGTCGGTCCACCAGGCGTCGACCACCGGCTGAAGCTGGGCGTCCAGGTCAACGGCGCGACGGGGCGCCTGGCCGGCGCCTTGGCCGCCCGCACCGGTGTTCAGCCCTTGGCCGTCGGCGGACAGGGCCTGAGCCAGGTCGGCCGAGCGGATGACCAGGCGGCGGTCGGCCTCACGCAGCAGCCGGGCCCAGTTGGGGTCCTGCTGCATCAGGCGCGGCATCGCGAGCGCGCGCTCGTCGGCCAGCAGACAGACGGTCACGCCGGCGAGCTTGGCAGCGTCGATGACCGGGGTGAGGCGGTCGTCATCACTGCCGATCACCAGCAGGTCGACGCGGCCACCGGCTACCAGGGCGGCGATGTCGGCGGACATTTGGCGCACAAGGCTGGCGCCGTCGCCATCCTCGGCAGGCAGCAGGCGGACGGTCTGGTCGTCGACCACGGCGCGGTCGTCGGCCTCGGTGTACCAGTAGAGCCGATGCAGCGGACGGCGCAGGTAGGCCTGATCCAGGGCGCGGGACAGGGCCGGGGCCAGGTGGGCGCGGGTCAGGGAAGTGCTGGGTGCATCAACGTCATCCAGGTGAGCGAGCCAGCGGACGAAACGGGCATCCAGGAAGGCGACGGCGCGGGAGGGTATTTCGAAGGAGGGGGCGTGGGACTTCGGGTACATCGGTAGTCGCAAGTAATGGCCGGACGAATAAGAACCCCGGGGCGCTCGCAGGCGAGAGGCGCCCGGGTAGCAGATGGACGAGCGGTCACGGATGCGGATTCAGTGAGGGAAGACGGCGCCTGGCACGTCCTGGATAACTCACCCCACGGGCTCGCGAAGGTTCCGGTGATTTGCCGGGACAGGCGCAAGCCTATCCCGGCTCGCCAGTTTAATCGCCACGGCCGATCGCGCGTCGCCAGGCAGCGCGGGCATGGCGGAGCTTTCCGGCCGACTCGGGATCAGCCTCGGCATTGCGTATCGCCTGGCGGGCAAAGACCCACAGCAACAGCAAGAAACCGGTGGCCAGGGCCGAGACCAGGGCGGCGACCGCGCCCTTGCGGCTCACCGGGCGGTCGGGCAGGGAGGGGGCCTGGAGCAGGTTGGACTCGTCGACGCCCGCCAGTTGCTTGGCGATGACCATGCGGTCGGCGCTGAGCTGATGCGCTGTCGAAATCAGCTGGCCGTAGCTGCGGACAGAATCCGAGGAGGCCGCTCCTGGCGCTTCGCGCAGGCGGGCCGAGAGCGCCTGGATCGAGCCATCGAGCTGCTCTTCCCGGCGGCTGATGTCGGCGATCTGCGACTCCAGGCGGGTACGCTCGGGGCCGGCGGGCGCAGAGGCCAACTTCAGCTGGCCGAAGATCCGGTTGCCCAGTGCCAGCGCCGCATCCGGCGTGTCGGCAGTCACGGTCACCGTCAACACCTGGTCCTTGGCATTGAAGTTGGCTTTCACCCGTTTGCGAAGGTCCTCCACGGCGGCATCCATGGACTTGCCAGCGGGCACGCCCTGGACGCGGGCCACCGGCAGGAGCACCGCCGGGCTGGAGACCACCGTGGCAAGCGTCGGGGAACCACCGCGCAGGAGCGTGATGCTCTCCCAGCTGCGGGGCAGGACACTGGAGATGCCCAAGGAAAGCAGAGCCGCCAAAAGCGGCCCCAGCACCAGCAGCCGCAAGTTCTCGGCGATCACGACCAGCAGGTCCAGCAGACTGATCTCGTCCTCCTCGGCGGAGGCTATGGCATGGTTGACGGTATCGCTCGGCGGAAGGTTCATGACGGGGTGATTGCCGGAGGCCTCAAGGGGTATGGACGCGGGAAAGGGCCGGCCCGGTCGCACGCCGGAACCAGGCAAACCGCACAAGGCGGTGGTAAGCGAGCGCGTAGAGCAGGACAAAGCCCAGCAGCGTCAGCACGAGCGCCAGCGTGCTCTCGCGCAGCAGCAGCCCGCATGCGGCGGGACCTGCAGCCAGGGCCCAGACGATGGGTGAAACGGCGGCATTGCGCAACGTCGGCGACAGGGCGGGCAAGCGTTTTCGCACCACACGACGGTTGATCAGGCTGTGGAGATGCAGGCGGTCTGGATGACCCGGAGAGTGTTTGCGACGGGCGCGGCGCAGGACACTGAAGCCCACCTCGAGTACCGGATAGGCGCAGGCCATGAGCGCCGCCCATGGGGACACCTGTGGATTGCGCACGCTGACCAGCACCGCGATCACCGCGAGAAGGTAGCCAAGAACATAAGCGCCGCCATCGCCCAGGAAAACCTTACCCAGAGGAAAGTTGACCAGTCCGAAGCCCAGGACCGCCGCAGCGACCACGGCGCAGAGCGTGGCCACCGGGATGTCGCCCGAACCCTGCGCCAGGAGTCCCAAGGAAGCCAGCGCGATGAGCAGAACGCCCGCGGCCAAGCCGTTGAAGCCGTCCACGATGTTGATCGCATTCGCAACACCGCCCACCGCGAAGGCGGTGAACAGCAACGAGGCGGGAGCCCAGGCCAGGAGGCTGTCCAGGAACGGAACGTCGAGGCGGCGCAAGGCGGCATCGGCCAGCCACCAGGCCAGGGCGCCGCTGGCCATGGTGGCCAGCAAGCGGGTCCGCACGCTGACCCGGCGGGTCACGTCCTCGAGCAGGCCGGAAAAGAACGCCGGAACGGCAGCCAGCAGAAGGACGCCCAGCAAGTGGGCGACCGACGGATCCAGGAAGTTGCGGGCCACCACCAGACCGAGCACCACGCCCACGCCACCGATTCGGGGGGTGGGCGCCTCGTGGAACTTCTGGACGCCCTGGGTGCCGTCCAGGGTAAAGCGTCCGTGCCAGCGGCGGGTGAGCACGATCAGGAGGCAGGCGGCGAAGGCCGCCGCCCCAGCCGCCCAGGCTGCCTGCAGGTTTTGCTCTCCCATTCCACCCATGGCGATTGAATACGTGGTCAATTCGATAGTTCTAGTCGGACCGCCAAATGAGCCCGACGAGAGCGAGTACCTTATCATCAACTGATGTCCGATATCCAGACCCGTTTCCAGGCCGCCGTCGCCGGCAGCCGCAGCAGCATCACCCAGCGGCCCGACAACGCCGCCCTGCTCCAGCTCTACGGGCTGTACAAGCAGGCCACCGAGGGCGACGTCGCCACCGAAAAACCCGGCTTCAGCGACCTGGTGGGCCGCGCCAAGTGGGACGCCTGGAACAAGCTCCAGGGCCTGTCGCGCGAAGAGGCGATGCAGCAGTACATCGACCTGGTCACCTCGCTGTCCTGAGCAACTCCTCCAGCGCCCGGTCCCTCGCCGGGCGCGGCAGCGCCGCTAGACGCTGCACGGCGGTATAGAACGGACGCCAGTCCGCGCCGGCGCCGACCTCCCGCGCGAACAGGGCTTCGAAGGCCGGCACCCAGACGTCGTACGCCGCCTCCGCGCCCAGGCTGGCGTTGTTGGCCTCCTCGATCCACCGGTCGGTGCGGGCAAAGCGCGCCGGGTCACCGCCCCAGCGGGCACGCAGCCCACGCCAGTCCTCACGCAGCTGCGCCAGGGTCTGCGCCTTGCGTGCCAGGCGCTCCTCAACAGACAGACCCGGCTCCGCATACGCCCGGGCCAGGCTCTCCCGGGCGACTTGCTTGATCGTGCGGAACTCGGCCCGGCGCCGCTCGCCCTCTTCATAGGCGCGCCGGACCGACTCGGCCACGACTCCACCGGGGGACGCCCGACTCACCTCCGCTTCCCGCGCCCGCCATTCGATCCACCGCGCCACACCCAGCCGCTCCACCGCCGTGGCGAAGGACTCGTTGAAGGCGGTGTCGCCCTTCACATAGACCTTCTGGTGCGCCAGTTCGTGGAACAGGAGGCGCGCCAGCTCACCCTCGCCCGACCCGATGAAGGTGTTGAGCAGGGGGTCGCCTCCGAGCCAGTTGGACCAGCCCAGGGTGGAATAGGCCGGTACTGGATAGACCGCCACGTCCAGGCCATGGGCGCG
The DNA here is from genome assembly GCA_964501495.1 of uncultured Ramlibacter sp. Taxonomy (GTDB): domain Bacteria; phylum Pseudomonadota; class Gammaproteobacteria; order Burkholderiales; family Burkholderiaceae_C; genus Ramlibacter. Next base: position 2,945 of record CAZCTU010000026.1, on the reverse strand, counting down.
CAGGCGTCCGGCCTCCTGCTGCGCCCTTGCCTCATCGAACCAGCCCTGGTAGCCCACGCAGCCGGTGACCGGGAAGCACCAGGTCTGCAGCTGCAGGGACAGGGGCGGCGCCGCCACGAGATTCCAGACCGCGGCCGTCCGGTACAGGTCGGTATAGCGGGTGTAGCTGCCGTTGTCCGGAAGGGCCAGCGCCTGCGTGGCGAAGCGGCGGATGCGCTGTGCCAGCGCGAGCTGGTCTCTCAACGCCTGGGGCGTGCGCGCGTCTTGCAGCAAGTCCGGCACCGGGCGGGCAGCGGCGAGCAGACGCAGGTGGCCCGCCGTGGATTGCCAGTAATAGGCCAGCCGGTCCCCGGCTGGAGCGGCCTCCGGCGTGGGGACATTCGCGCAGCCACCCAGTCCCAAGGCTGCGGCCAGCGCCAGGCCGCCGGACCGCCAGATCATGGGGCGCTCCTGGGACAGGCCATGACCGGGCCTCAGGCCGTCTCGACCTGCACCAGGCAGTCGTAGAACACCGGGGCGCGGCCGAGGTCGGTGAGCTTCTGGCTGGTGAGTTCGTTCACATTGGTGCCGCGCGGCCCCAGCTTGCGCCACCAGATGCCCAGGCCGTGGACTACGCCGGGCCGCGCCCGCTCGCTCACCTCGGCCTCGCAGTGGTAGCTGCCCCGGTCGTTGAAGACGCGCACCAGGCTGCCGCTGGCGATGCCGCGCGCGGCGGCGTCCTGCGGATGGATCTCCAGCAGCGGCTTGCCCTCGATATCCCGCAGGCTCTTCACGTTGACGAAGGTCGAATTGAGGAAGTTGCGCGCGGGCGGCGAGATCATGGCCAGCGGGTGGCGCGGGTCGCTGCCCGCCTCTTCGTGGTTAGGAAGCCAGTCGGGCAGGCCGTCCAGGCCCTGAGCCGCCAGGCGCTCGCTGTAGAACTCGCAGCGGCCCGAGGGGGTGGGAAAGCCGCCCTCGGCGAAAGGCGCCTCTGCCACCGGCATGGCGGCGAAGCCCTTGTCCAGCAATTGCGCCCAGTCAACCGCGTCGCCGAAGGCCGTCCGGCACAAGGTCTCGTCATCGTCCTCGAAGCAGGGATCGTCGAAGCCCATGGTCCGCGCCAGCCGGCGGAAGATTTCGGTATTGGGCAGGGCCTGCCCCATCGGCGCGACGGCCGGTCGATTGAGCAGCACGTCGGTGTGGCCGTAGGCCTTGTGAATGTCCCAGTGCTCCAGCTGCGTCGTCGCCGGCAACACGTAGTCCGCATGGTCCGCGGTGTCGGTGAGGAAATGCTCCAGCACGACGGTGAACAGGTCTTCCCGCGCAAAACCCTGCGCCACCCGTGAGGACTGCGGTGCCACCGCGACCGGGTTGCTGTTATAGACGACCACCGCCTCGATGCGCGGGCCGAAGTCGGGCGATGCCTCCCGCAGCAGGTCGTCGCCGATGGTGCTCATGTTGATCGTCCGCGGCTGGCGGCCTGCCAGCAGGTCGGGGCGCTGCAGGGCTTCTCCGCGCGGACGGACCCAGCCGGAGTTGGACATCAGCAGGCCACCGGCTGGGTGACGCCAGGCACCCACGAGGGCCGGCAGGCAGGCCACCGCCCGCACCGCGTTGCCACCGCCGCGGGCCCGCTGCATGCCGTAGTTGAGGCGGATGGCGGCCGGCCGGGTGTGGGCGTAGTCGCGGGCGAGGCGGCGGATCTGCTCGGCGGTCAGGCCGCAGACCTCGGCCGTTCGCTCGGGCGGCCATTGCAGGGCGCGCTCACGCAGGCGCTCGAAGCCCAGGGTGTGACGGCGGATGTAGTCGTGGTCCAGCCAGTCCTGCGCGATGAGCTCGTGCATCAGGCCCAGGGCCAGGGCCGCGTCGGTGCCGGGCTTGAGCGCCAGGTGCTCATCGCATTTCTCGGCGGTTTCGGTGCGGCGCGGATCGATGCACACCAGCCGCGCCCCCCGCCGCCGTGCGTCCTGGGCCAGGCGCCAGAAATGCAGGTTGCTGGTGATGGCGTTGCTGCCCCAGATGAGGATCAGCTTCGAATCGACGAAGTGCTCCACCTTCATGCCCAGCCGACCACCCAGGGTGTAGATCAGGCCCTCGCCACCGGCCGAGGCGCAGATGGTGCGGTCCAGCAGGGAGGCGCCGAGGCGATGGAAGAAGCGGCCCGCCATGGCCTCGCCCTGCACCTGACCCATGGTGCCGGCGTAGCTGTAGGGGAGGATGGCCTGCGGGTCACGCGCGGCAATCGCGGACAGGCGCCTGGCAATGTCGGCGAGCGCCTCGTCCCAGGTGCAGGGCTCGAAGCGCCCGGCGCCCTTGGGACCCACCCGCCTGAGCGGGGTGAGCACCCGCTCGGGGTGGTAGGTCCGCTCGGTGTAGCGGGACACCTTGGTGCACAGGACGCCGGCGGTGAGCGGGTGTTCGGGGTTGCCCTGCACCCGCACGGCCACCCCGTCCCGGACGGTGGTGACCAGGCCGCAGGTGTCGGGGCAGTCGTGGGGGCAGGCGCCGAGGACCCGGATTTCAGACCCGGCCGGGGCGAGCGGGGCGGTTGCGCGGGGGGTGGCGGAGACGGACATGTGGGGATTCTGGACCAGACGGCAGCAGCCGCGCTTCCCCCGCTAGACTGCGGGAATCGCACGCGTTGTCCACCTGCGAAGCCAGGGACAGAACCGCCATGAAACTGATCGACTCCCTCGTCACCCAGGCGGCCGGCATGGCCGCCGTCCGCCGCGACCTGCATGCCCACCCCGAGCTGTGCTTCGAGGAGCACCGGACCGCCGATCTGGTCGCCGCCCGCCTCACCGAATGGGGCATCCCGGTCCACCGGGGCCTGGGGCGCACCGGCGTGGTGGGCATCGTGAAGAACGGCACCTCGACGCGCGCCGTCGGCCTGCGCGCCGACATGGACGCCCTACCGATCCAGGAGACCAACCGCTTCCCGCACGCCAGCCAGCACCCCGGCAAGA
>CAZCTU010000025.1:0-12215 GCA_964501495.1 uncultured Ramlibacter sp. | reverse complement strand
CCGTGGCGTTGATGCCCACGGCGTGGTCCTTGGGGGCGATCACGGCGTGCGCACCCGCACCATCGGCCACGCGCAGGCAGGCGCCGAGGTTGTGCGGATCGGTCACCCCGTCGAGCACCAGCAGGAGCGGCGGCTCGGCCAGCGCGTCCAGCAGGTCGTCGAGCGAGCGGGCATTGGCCAGGGGCTCGACCCGCGCGGCCACGCCCTGGTGGCCATGGCTGCCGGCCAGCTTGGCCACCCGTGCGCCATCACCCTCCACCAGGCGCACGCCGGCCTCGCGGGCGCGCTCCAGGAACTGCCGCATGCGCGCGTCGCGGCGGCTGGCGTCGAACACCACCTCGATCACCGACTGCGGCGCCGTCTTCAAACGCACCCCCACCGCGTGGAACCCGAACAGGACCTTGGCTTGACTTGTCATTGCCCGATTATCCGGTCCCGCAGGACATTGCTTGCGGCACGCGCTGCGCTTCCCCCACGCGCACCAGCCCGTGGCTAGAATCCGCCGCCTCAAGGAGCGACGAATACCATGGGACTACTCGTCCGATTCAACCTGGTGCTGGTTGGCGTATTCCTCGCCGGACTCGCGGCCACCGCCGCACTGTCGCGGCAGATGCTCGAGGACAACGCCCGCGCGGAGGTGATCGAGGAGGCCCGCCTCATTCTCGACGCGGCAACCGCGGTGCGCGCCTACACGGTGGACCACGTCCGGCCGCACCTCGCGCCGCTCATGAGCGAGGTTTTCCTGCCACAGACGGTTCCCGCCTTCGCCGCCACCGAGACCATCAGCCGGCTACGCCGCCACTACGGCGATTACAGCTACAAGGAAGCCACGCTCAACCCCACCAACCCGCGCAACCGCACCGCCGATTGGGAGGCCGACGTGGTCCAGCAGTTCCGGCAGTACCCCGACAAGGAGGAGCTGATCGCCGAGCGCGAGTCCGCCGGCGGACGCAGCCTCTACATCGCCCGCCCGATCGAGGTGAGCAACCCGGCCTGCCTGCAGTGCCACGGCACGCCGTCCGCCGCGCCCCCGAGCATGCTCAAGGTCTATGGCGACGCCAACGGCTTCGGCTGGCACCAGGGCGAGGTGGTCGGCGCGCAAATCGTCAACGTGCCCATGGCCGTGCCCCTCGCGCATGCCGACCGGACCTTCACCACCTTCATGGTCTCCCTGACCGCGGTCTTCGGCGTGGTCTTCCTCACTCTCAACCTGATGCTCGGTTGGCTCATTCTGCAGCCAATCCGGCGCCTCTCGCGCGCGGCCGACCGCATCAGCACAGGGGATTTCAGCGCGCCGGAGTTCGCAGAGAGCGGGCGCAACGAGATCTCGCTGCTCGGCGCCTCCTTCAACCGCATGCGCCGCAGCCTCGAGAAGGCCATGCAGATGATCCACGCGGACCCGCACCTGCCATGATCTCTGCGCCCTCCACCATCACCAGCGACCTTCGCGAGCGGGGACGCCCGTGAGAGGCGAGGCGCCCGCGCCCGACGCCGGAGATGCCGTAGCCCTGCCCCCGGGCACCCGAGTCGATGACTACGAAATCCGCCAGTGGCTGGGCGGCGGTGGCTTCGGCATCACCTACCTGGCACGCGACCTGCAGCTGGATCTGCCCGTCGCCCTGAAGGAGTTCTTCCCCGCCGACTGCGCGCACCGGGGGCCCGACGGCATCGTGCTGCCCCGCGGCCATGGCGCCGAGGCCTTCCAGGCCGGCCTCGAGCGCTTCGTCGAGGAGGCGCGGGCGCTGGCCAACTTCCGCCACCCCAACATCGTACGGGTGCTGCGGCACCTTCGCTCTCACGGCACCGCCTGCATCGTCATGGAGTACGAGCGCGGCGAACCCCTGACCCGGTGGGTGGCACGGCACCAGCCCCTGTCAGAGCCTGTGCTGATGGGGCTGATGCTGCCCTTGCTCGATGGTCTTGAGGCGGTTCATGCGGCCGGCTTCCTTCACCGGGACATCAAGCCGGACAACATCTACGTGCGCAGTGACGGCCAGCCCGTGCTCCTGGACTTCGGCGCGGCCCGCCGGGTGCTGGCCGGTGCGGCGGCCACCAGCATCGTCAGCCCGGGCTTCGCCCCCTTCGAGCAGTACCACTCCCAGGGCGAGCAGGGGCCGTGGTCCGACCTGTACGCGCTCGGCGCGGTGATGTACTGGATGGTCACTGGTCGCAAGCCCGTGGAGGCTGCCGCCCGCATCCAGGACGACAAGCAGCCTCTGGCCAGCCAACTGGCCGGCCCCGATCGCTTCAGCCCAGGCCTGCTCGGGTCCATCGCCTGGGCCATGCGCCCCCTGGCGAGCCAGCGGCCGCAGACGGTGGCCGCTTTCCGGGAGGCGCTGGTGACCGCCAGCCGGCAACAGGAGCAACAGGAGACCGCGACGGCGTCCGCCCCAGGTCCGGTCATTCGCCCTGCGTCTTCCGCACCCGGCCCCTCCGGCCCGATGGCCGCGCATGCGGGCAGCTTCCTGGCACCTGCCCCGCATTGCCCGCCGTTGGCGGTACTTGGACGGCCGCCGGCCGCCCAGCTGGAGTCGATCACCGGCCGCAACCTGCTTGCCTGCATCGCCTTCATCGATATGGTGGCCTGGTCGGCCCTGTCGGTTGACGAGCAGGTTGGAGCCAAGCAGCAATTCAATGCGCTGCTGGTCCGGGTGCTGCAGGGCATCCCGCGCGACCGCTACCTGGTCATGTGCACTGGCGACGGCGCGGCCCTGTGCTTCCTCGGCGACCCGGAAGAGGCGCTGGACTGCATGCTGCTTTTGCGCGACCTGGTCGGGAGCCGGCCCGCAGGCAGCCTGGCCCTGCGCATCGGCCTGCACCTCGGGCCGGTGCGGGTGGTGACCGACCTCAACGACCGTGTCAATGTCGTGGGTGACGGCATCAACGTGGCCCAGCGGGTGATGAGCTTTGCCCAGTCCAGGGAGCTGCTGGTCTCGGGCCCGCTGCATGCCTGCCTGGCCCCCATCAGCGAGCGGCGTGCGGGGCAGTTCCGCTTCCTCGGGCAGCGGCAGGACAAGCATGGGCGCTTGCATGAGCTGTACACGGTGCCGCACGAGCCGACGGCCACCAGCGGCCGACCGGACAGCGGCCAGCCCGACCTCACCATCCCCCGGACCCAGCCGCTGCGGGCACGCGAGGGCGAGAGCAGTCCGCCCGGCTGGCGCCCCGGGGCCTCGTTTGACCACCCCGTCCAGGGTGCGGCGCCTTCTTCACCTCCGTCGGCCTTTCCCTCCGACTGGCTGATGGCACTCGAGGCGCTCCTCAGCCAGCAGATCGGGCCCATGGCACGGGTGCTCCTGCGCCAGCAGGCACGCAAGGCCGCCACCGCCGGGGAGCTGGTCGATGCCCTGGCCGGGCTGCTCGACCCGCCGTCGGCGCGGGCACGGTTCCGGCAGGCGGCGGAGCGGTTGCTGCTCGGGTAATTGCCCCAGGCTGGTGCGCCAGCCTGACGCGCACCGCTCTCGACCCGAGCGGAACTGCTGGATTGCCTCCGCTACTCAGCAAACTGAAAGCTGCTCATTCGGGCCGTGGCTCCGAGTGCCAGGGACCCTGAGTCGCGAAAAGGAGGGGGAATGAGCCAGCTGACCGCCAGTGCACCCTATGTCCCGGTCATGGGCCTGGGGCATTCCCATGCCCTGAGTTCAGCCGGCGCAGCGTCCTCCCAGGCCAAGGCAGCGGGATCGGGCGCGGCCTCTCCAGCACGGTCGTCACTGGCGGCCAGGCACCCGGCCGTCCGTGAGGGCAACAGCGCGATGCCTGGGCTGTCTTCTTTCGCACAACTTGTGGAACCAAGAGCGGGTGGAGAACCTCTGGAGACACGAACAGCCACCATCTTCCCCGTCGCACCTCAAAGAATCGAATCCGGCGACGAGGGCGATGCGTCCCTCTCGCCCGAAGTTTCCCCTGAAGCCTCACCTGCCACTACTCCGCGCGCTTCGGTGAGCGGCGGCGGCTCCCCTCAGTTCGACCGCAAATCTGGAACACCAGGCGCTGAGGCATTAAGGGAGGATGAAGGGGCAGACGAAGACACGCCGGAAGCAGCGGCCAGGTCGACGGGTAAGGCCGATGCGCGGGGCGCCTCGGAAGTCTCCATAGAAAAAGATGATCGCCCGGAGAAAGTGTTCATGCAGGGACTGCAGTCCGCGACGCACCAGAGCCCCATCTCAAGTGAACTACTGAAACTCAAGGACTTGAAAGAACCTCTCGGGCCGTTCATGGCCGGGGTGATTCATGGGATGGGACTGGGGGCCGAAGGACTCAAGAAAGCATCCGTTCATGCACTGGCGCTGCAGGTCCAAGCCATGGGCGCGAGGAACCTCCTGTCGCTCCCCGAAATGCGTGAGTGCCTCCATGCAATCACCTGGGCAAGCACTGCGTTCAAGGGACGCTTTGATCTGGAGGCGATGATCCAGATTGGCAGCAAGGAGGGGTGCACCGAGAAACAGGAATGGGAAAAGAACCTCGCGATGATTTCGTGGTGCGGGTCCTTCACGCCAACGAGCGATGGGAAGGCGGAAGGTATAGCCCCGGGCCCCACCGCGGCAGCATCGCCAGCAGAAGCAGAGACCGACCTGGCCGTCGCTGCTGAAGCGCCTCCCCTTGCCTCCGCATCGCCAGGTCCCTCTTCACCGCTGGAAAAACCTGCCGGGGATCTCCATGCCAGCCCGCCGCCATCCAGCACGCCGGACCTGAAATCGTCCGCCCCCGCGGAGGAAGCACTGAACGCCGCTCCGAAGGCAGACTACCTGGCCGCCAGGGCCACCATCACCCAGGCGCTCACCAAGTTCGACGGCCGCAGTGAAGACGACCTCCGCTCGTTTCTGGATGAACTCTCAAAGAAGTCCGGCATTCAGCGAGATCAAATCGATTCCATCGCCAAAGAACTCGACGATCTGGCGAATCGACGCCACGACGCGATGGCTGTCTGCCGGCAATTCAAGCGTGAGCTGGAAAGCAGAAAAGTAGTGCTTCCAGAAACAATCGAAATTCCCTGGAGCAGCGTGGCTGGGACGGATGGCGCAACTGAATTGAGATCGATGAAAGATCAGGTCCTGACCTCTCGACCGCGTGAGCCCGGCTCGCCCGGAGTGGAGGTGCGACGCGCAGATCCGGTGAATTTTGCGTTCCATGAGGTCTGGAACAGACACGCCCAAAACCGCCAGGCATCGGGGCGACCGGGCGCCCCCGCTTCCGTTCACCCTCACGGAGCCGCGAGCCCCAATTTTTCTCACCTGATCCAATTCGCCAGGGATGCCAAGGCGCTCGGGATCAGCAACGCGTTCGATCCGGCGCCGGCCTCCCTGATCGCCTCCCCGATCGCTTCCCCCATCAGCCCGCCGAAGCCAAGGTAACAAGAGGGCCAGGCGGCGTACCGAGGAGCGTCCCGAGGCCTCGTCGGAACCCGGCGGCGCCTGGGAAGGAACTGCACTTTTGAGCGGGGCACTCAGGGCTCAGCGAGCATGACGGCGCTCGTAAGGTCCTGCACCATGGATTCCATCCCTCCGCGCTCTCTCTACCAACCAAACAGCCCACTGGAAGACCCCGCCACCGCGGCAGCTTCGGCCCCTCGAGGGAGTGAGAAGGCGAACCCTCCGCCGGTCGTGATCAAGCCACCAGGCGCATTGACCACATGGGCGAAGGTCTTGCCGCTGGAAGAAGAAGCCGCCGTCCCATTGGCAGACCGAACGAGCCAGGTCCCGGCAAGTGCAGAGCAGCCGGGAAAGCCGGACGATTTCCAGGCCGGCTTCGTCAATGGCCAGAACTGGCTGAAGGACGGGCCGCGAAGGGCCACGATCGAGGCCCGGGTGCAAGGGCTCATCAACCAGGGAAGACAAATTGAGAGTGATGACCCCGACGATGCCCTGCCCAGACTTTTCTCTGGCTTCGCTCAGGGCGTCAACCTTGGCAGGCAAACGCCGGGCTTTGTGAACCGGCTGGTCCAGGCCCTCATGGCTCCGTCGATCCAGCCGCCTCTCAGCACGACCCAGCTCCAAAGTTGCCTGCACGCCCTGGCCCTGGCCTGCGCACCGGCGAAAAGGCTCGCCGGCAGCGACGACTCCGGCACGCGCGTGGACTATGTCCGCGGCAAAGTCTGGGACAGCACGGACGGTATTGCTGACCAGGTTGGCAAGTGGGCTCAGCGACTGGAATTTGAATCTGAATCCCTTTGCGACAAACCGCCCGCGAACTACGAAACGCTGGCGGGACTCCCGCCGACTCCAGCGGCACTCCCGCCCGGAGGCCCCCTCGCGGCAGCCTGGGCCAACGGCGCGCGCGGCATGCACCTGCATCCCTTGTGGACGCTGGCCAATCCTCGGATCGACCAGGTGGAGGGGGCGGGTGCCGCCCCGAAGACCGAGGCGCAAGCGAGCGAATCCGATGCCGAGGAACACTGGGACACGCTCGAGAGGGCTGCTGAGGGACTGAGTGAGGAGGATCTGGTGTCGCTGCAACCTCACCTCGACGCCGGAATGGGGGCCAGCCCCACCTCCACAGGCATCGCTCCGGCAAGCGTGGCCTCGACGGCAACGGTCCCGCCTTTCGACAAGCAGGCCCTGACCAAGCGGTTGGAAGGGCTGAAGCAACTGGCCCGGCAGCCTCACGGCACTCTGGACGAGCGCCTGAAGGCGCTGCGCGCCTTGCTGCCGCCAGCATCCGAGCCCACGCCACAGGAGCAACAAGAGGACGAGGAAGAACTGGACCCCCGGGATTCGCAGGGGATGCTGCTTCGTCTGTCCACACTCACCCAGCGCTGGGAAGGCTGTATCGAGGGCTTGCTGGCCTCGGCCGACGGCGCAGAGGACTGGGATGATCGCAGTGCCGATCCAACGGTCTGGCTACTCGGACAAGATCCCTCGGTCCAGGCCCATTTCGCCCGGGAGATCGACGGTCTGGAAAACACGGCGCGCGAGTACAGCGAGTTGATGAAAGACGACCCCGTCACCTTGGACACGCTGCTGGAAGGATTCCTCGACCAGGTCGATCAGGTCCGGCAGGGACGGGCCGTCCAAGCCAAGCTGCTGCAGTCACTTCGCGAGCAGGGGGGGCCGTCGGTCCCGGCGAGAGAGGGTGAGCCCTGGTCGACGACGCTGGTCAAGGCCCTGTGGACACACCAGGAACTGTCGAGTGAAGCCCGTCGCATTGAAATCGCCGAATTGCACAGTGAGTACGAAGCGACCCCCGACAAGGCGGCTAAGAGGTCTCTGTGGCAGGAAATACGAAACCTCGAAGTTGAGCGAGCAGAGTCCGCCAACCGAACCGCAGAGAACGTGGAGGCAGCGTGGGAAGCTGGGAAGTATGCCCTTCAGATGCCGGAGGACCAGGAGGAAAGGCCGCCCCTCCAGGCCTCCGCCACCGCAAAAATCAACCATGTCATGCGCTATCTCGGCATGCCCATGGAGGTCATCGATCCACAAGTCCTCTCAGACCGCTCCGATCGCGGCGAGGTGCCCGGCCTCAATGACAATCCGTTTCTCACACCGCCCGGCAAGCCCTCGATCATGGGTGACGAGGACTAGGGTCGTCCCCTGCTCCCTATTCAGGTCCAGCATCAGCTGCATCACTGTCTCGCCCGTTGCAAAGTCCAGACTCCCCGTCGGCTCGTCCGCCAGCAGAAGCGCCGGACGCATGACGAAGGCGCGCGCCAGCGCCACCCGCTGCTGCTCGCCGCCCGAGAGCAGCTTGGGGTAGTGCCCCAACCGGGCCGAGAGGCCCACCCGCGCGAGCATCTCGCCGGCGGCCTGCCGGGCGTCGCGGCGGCCCGCCAGCTCCAGGGGCAGCATCACGTTTTCCAGCGCGGTGAGGTTGCCCAGGAGCTGGAAACTCTGAAAGACGAAACCGACCTTGTCGGCCCGCAGCGCCGCGCGGGCGTCTTCATCCAGCGCGAACAGGTCCTGCCCGGCGATCTTCACCGTGCCCTGCGAGGGCGTGTCCAGGCCGGCGATGATGGACAGGAGCGTGCTCTTGCCCGAGCCGGAGGCGCCGACGATGGCGGCGGTCTCCCCGGCGGCGAGGCGGAAGTCGATATCGCGGAGAATCGTGAGGGTGCCGGTGGAGTCGGTCACCGACTTCCACACGTGGTCCACAACGACAATGGGTTCTGACATGCAAACGTCCATCCAGGAGAGCCGGCCACCCGCAGGCAGGTCCGGCGACACGGGTCGCAGGCGGCTGGTGGGGGCGTCCGCCCTGGCGCTGGTCGCTGCCCTGGCCGGCGCCCTCCCCCTGCCCCTGCGGGCCGCCGGTCCGGCCCCCGCCCCGAAGGAGGCGGTGCTGCTGGTGCTCGGCGATTCGATCAGTGCGGAGTATGGCCTCAAACGCGGAACCGGCTGGGTCGCCCTCCTGGAAGCCCGTCTGGCGTCCCAGAAAAAGCCGGTGCGGGTGGTCAACGCGAGCATCAGCGGCGACACCACCGCCGGTGGACGCTCTCGCCTGCCGGCGCTGCTGGCGCAGCACAACCCGACCCATGTGGTGATCGAGCTCGGTGGCAACGACGCCCTGCGCGGCCTGCCCCTGGACATGACCGAGGCCAACCTGGCCGCCATGATCGACGCCGCACGCAGCGCCGGCGCCCAGGTGCTGCTCGTGGGCATCCAGGTGCCGCCCAATTACGGCCGGGCCTACACCGAGCGCTTCGCCGGTCTGTTCGAGAAGGTGGCCAGATCGAAGAAGGTCACCGTCGTGCCCTTCATCCTCAAGGGCGTGGCCGACGGCCCCCAGGCCGCCCGCCTGATGCAGGCCGACCGCATCCACCCCAACGAGGAGGCGCAGCCCCGCCTGCTGGACAATGTCTGGCCTGCCCTCCAGAAACTCCTTTCCCTCACGTGACCGTCCAGATCATTCCCGCCGACCAGGCCCTCGCCCGCCTCGACGCCTTCGACACCCTCATCGACGCCCGCAGCGAGGACGAATACGCCGAGGACCACCTGCCCGGCGCGGTGAACTGGCCGTCCCTGAACAACGCCGAGCGCATCGAGGTCGGTACCCTGTACAAGCAGGTCAGCCCCTTCGAGGCCAAGAAACGCGGCGCCGGGCTGGTGGCGGCCAACATCGCCCGGCACATCGCCCGCGAGGTGCAGGACAAGCCCAAGGGCTGGAAGCCCCTGGTCTACTGCTGGCGCGGCGGCAAGCGCAGCGGCTCGCTGGCGCTGGTGCTCGACCAGATCGGCTTCCGGGTCCACCTGATCGAGGGCGGCTACAAGGCCTTCCGCGGCGAGGTGCTGGCCCAGCTGCCCGAGCTCGCCACCCGCTACCAGTACCGGGTGATCTGCGGCCCCACCGGCTCGGGCAAGACCCGGCTCCTGCAGGCCCTGGCCGCCGAGGGCGCCCAGGTGCTGGACCTGGAAGCCCTGGCCCATCACCGCAGCTCGGTGCTGGGCCTGGTACCCGGCCTGCCCCAGCCGAGCCAGAAGCAGTACGACAACCGCATCTGGCAGGCGCTGCGCGCCTTCGACCCGGCGCGTCCGGTGTTCGTGGAGAGCGAGAGCAAGAAGGTGGGCAACCTCACCGTGCCCGAGGCGCTGATCCTGGCGATGCGGGCCAGCGACTGCATCCACCTGCAGCTGTCCGACGAGGAGCGGGTGGCGCTGTTGCTGGAGGACTACGACTGGTTCGTGCAGCAGCCCGAATTCTTCTGCGACCGGCTCTCGGCGCTGACCGAGCTGCGCGGGCGCGAGGTGGTGGGCGGCTGGCAGGCCCGGGTCCGGGCAGGCCAGACGCCGGAGGTGGTGCGGGAGCTGCTGGTGCAGCACTACGACCCGATGTACGACGCCTCCATCCGCCGCAATTTCAGCCAGTGGCCGCAGGCCCGGGTGGTGACGGCCCGTGACCGTTCGGCGGCCGCCATGACCCAGGTCGCCCGCGAACTCACATCAGTCTGAGGGCCTGGCGCCCGGCAGGCGCTGCGGCCGGGGTGGCGAGGCTCTGATGCGGCGCCAGCACCTCGTCCGCCTGGCCGATGGACGCGCCATGCGGCGCCTGCGGCTGTCGGGGCTGCAGCCGCCCCTCGAGGTCGGGCGGTTCACACAGCCCCTGGAAGGTGAGCGGCCCGCGCTCGGGGTCCTCGGGCCGGGTCCAGCGCGCCAGCCAGCCGCCGCGGGCCTGCACCGTCTCGTAGCTGGCGGCCACCAGGCCACCCCCCTCGGCCACCACCCACCAGGGCTGGACCACGACCGGAACGCCCAGCCCCTTCACCGTCTCGGGCAGGAGCCGCAGGCGCTGGGCGCGGGGACCCAGGGCCTCGGGCAGGTGGATCTCGAGCCGGGCGCGTTCCCGGCACAGGGCGTCGAAGCGGGGCTTGGCGATCAACTCGTCGGCCAGCGGCAGCGGCAGCAGCACGGCGAAGGTGAGGATCTGCACGACCAGCCGCCAGGCCGGGTCCATCTGGCTGCCCTCGAGCAGCGTCACCAGATGCTGCCCGCCCCAGGCGCTGGCCAGCAGCCAGCCCCCGAGCAGCAGCGGCACCAGCCATGCATCCATCGCGCCCTCCCCCGTAGCCCTTGCGCGGGGCCCTGTTGAAACCGGGCGATGGTGTGTGGATGAGAGGGTTCAGGGCCGACGGGAGACTGACTGGGGCGACCCTTGTCCTCCGTCGAGAGGCGTCGGGTCTGCCTCGGCCTGCGGGGAAAGGACCGGCCTCAGGCCAGGGCCTCGAAGGCCTGTGCGAGGTCGGCCTGCAGGTCGGGCACGGCCTCCAGGCCGATGGCCAGGCGCACCAGCCCGCCGGTGTGCCTCCAGGTGCTCAGGGCGGCGCTGCGCATGGACGGAACGTCATAGGGCAAGGCCAGGCTCACCGGGCCGCCCCAGGAGTAGCCGAGGCGGAACAGGCGCAGCCGGTCGCAGAAGGCGTCGACCTGGGCCGGGGTGTAGCGCGGGTCCAGGGCGATGGAGAACAGGCCGGCGGCGAGGTCACGCGCGCCGCACAGGGCCTGCCAGTGCGCATGGCCCGGGGCGCCGGCCAGGGCCGGATGCAGCACCTGCGTGACCTCCGGCCGCGTCTGCAGCCAGCGGGCCAGTTGCCGGGCGGCCCGGTCCTGCGCCCGGTAGCGCAGGTCGATCGAGGGCAGCGCGCGCAGCACCGCCTCGGCGTCGTTGGCCGCGACGCCCAGGCCCATGCGCATGTGGGCGAGCTTGAGCTTGAGGTGCAGGGCCTCGTCACGGGTGACGATGCTGCCCATGAGGACGTCGCCGCCGCCGCTGGGGTATTTGGTCAGGGCCTGGATGACGACGTCGACGCCGCCACCCTGCCCCGCCTTGCCATTGAGGTCGAAGCCGTTGAAGGCCAGGCCCGCGCTCCAGGTGTTGTCCAGGGCGGTGAGCACGCCGCGGGCGCGGCAGGCGGCCGCCAGCGCAGGCAGCGGCGGGAATTCCATCGTGACCGAACCGGGCGCCTCCAGCCAGACCAGGCGGGTGCGCGCCGAGAGGCGCGCGGCCAGGTCCGCGGGGGCCATCGGGTCATAGAGCTGGTGGGTGATGCCCCATTGCGCCAGCTCGCCCTCGGCCAGGGCCTTGTTGGGGCCGTAGGCGTTGTCCGGGATCAGCACCTCGTCGCCTTGGTGCAGCAGGGCGAAGTCGACGTTGGCGATGGCGGCCAGGCCGCTGGGCACCAGCAGGCACTGGCTGCCGCCTTCGAGCGAGGCGATGCGCGCCTCGAGGGTGAAGGTGGTGGGGGTGCCGTGCAGGCCGTAGGTGTAGCCGCTCTTGTGCCGCCAGTCGCGCGCGCGCATGGCGGCGACGTTGGGGAAGAAGACGGTGGAAGCCTTGAACACCCCGGGCTGGGGCGCCTCGAAGCCCGCGGGGGGCTGGTAAGGGTGGTGGATCAGGCCGGTGGTGGCCGGATCCTGGGGGCCGTGCTCGGGACTGCGTTCACTCATGCAGCCATGTTAGCGGCCCCGCGGAGAGGGGCCGCCCGGGAAGGTCAGACCTTCCACTTCTCCAGCAGCTTCTCGGGGCCGAGGGCGTCGTAGCTCTCGAAGGGCTGGTGGATCCAGGGGTTGGTCGGCAGGAATTCGACCGAGTAGTCCGCCTGGAAGGTCGACAGGGCCTTGGTCCAGATGACCGCGCTGCGCAGCTCGGTGATCGGCTTGTAGTTGTTGCGAAGCTGGTCCACCACCCGGTGCAGGGTGTGGCCGGAGTCGGCCAGGTCGTCCACCAGCAGCACCTTGCCGGCGATCTCGCCCTTGGGGGTGGTGATGTAGCGGGCGATGTCCAGGTGGCCC
>CAZCTU010000024.1:0-12397 GCA_964501495.1 uncultured Ramlibacter sp. | reverse complement strand
CTACGGCAAGGTGGAGGAGGGCGGCATGCCCGACGTGGTCCTGGTCGACGGCGGCAAGGGCCAGGTGAGCATGGCGCGCGAGGTCTTCACCGAGCTGGGGCTGGACCTCTCGCGCATCGTCGGCGTCGAGAAGGGCGAGGGCCGCAAGGTCGGCCTGGAGGAACTGGTGTTCGCCGACGGCCGCGAGAAGGTCTACCTGGGCCGCGACTCGGCCGCCCTGATGCTGGTGGCGCAGATCCGCGATGAGGCGCACCGCTTCGCCATCACCGGCATGCGCGCCCGCCGCGACAAGGTGCGGGTGGGCGGCAGCCGGCTGGAGGAAATTCCGGGCGTGGGCGCCAGGAAGCGGGCCCGCCTGCTCCAGCGCTTCGGCGGCGTGCGCGGCGTGGCCGACGCCAGCGTGGAGGACCTGGCCACGGTGGAGGGCATTTCGCACGCGCTGGCCGAGACCATCTACCGCGCCCTGCACTAGCCGGGCCGGACCCGCCCCGGCTTACCGCGGCAGATTTCGCATGAAAGAGCCTCGCCGCCAGGCCTCCGGCCATGCCAGAATCAGGGCCATGTTCTTCACCATTCCCACGATCCTCACCTGGACGCGCATCGTCGCCATTCCCCTGATCGTGGGCGTGTTCTACCTGGGGCTGCCCCCCGAGACGCAGAACCTGGTGGCCACCGTGATGTTCATCGTGTTCGCGCTCACCGACTGGGCCGACGGCTGGCTCGCGCGGCGCCTCAACCAGACGTCTTCCTTCGGCGCCTTCCTCGATCCGGTGGCCGACAAGTTCCTGGTCTGTGCCAGCCTGCTGGTGCTGGTGAACCTCGGACGCGCCGACGTGTTCGTGGGCCTGATCATCATCGGCCGCGAGATCGCCATCTCCGCGCTGCGCGAGTGGATGGCGCAGATCGGCGCCTCGCGCAGCGTCGCGGTCCACATGCTGGGGAAGCTCAAGACCACGGTGCAGATGGTCGCCATTCCCTTCCTCCTCTACGACGGCACGCTGCTGGGCGTGATCGATACCGGCGTCTGGGGCACCTGGCTGATCTGGGCCGCGGCCATCCTCACCGTGTGGTCCATGGTCTATTACCTCCAGCGGGCGCTGCCCGAGATCCGCCAGCGCGTGCGCTGAGCGCCTGCCAGTCCACCAGCGCGTGCGCCGAGCGTGCCGCTCTAGCACCTGTGCCCACGCGATTCCCTACGCTTTCCTACGTCGGCACGCAACTCCCCCATTGATTGCCAATTTGGTGATGACCCGGAGGGAAATTGCCCAGTAAGACACTAGAATCGCGCCCTGTGAGCCGATTGCGGCGGTGTGCTCGGGGTCTTCAGTCCTTCTGATGATTTCTGATGTTCCGCCGATGCGGCTCTCTTCGCGCACATGCCGACTGGCCCGTCGGCCGCCCTGCGCCAGGTCGCAAGCTGTATTGACAGTGCCGAGTGCCCTTGGCTCTAATCAGCGCCCGACCTGAATTTAAATTCGTCTAAACCATCCCCGAGGGACATTCGTGAACAAGACCGAACTGATTGAGCATATCGCCAAGAACGCCGACATCTCCAAGGCCGCCGCCGGCCGCGCCCTGGAGTCCGTCATTGGTGCTGTCCGCACCACCCTGAAAAAAGGCGGCTCCGTTTCCCTGGTGGGTTTCGGCACCTTCGCCGTGACCAAGCGCGCTGGCCGCACCGGCCGCAACCCCCGCACCGGCGCCGCCATCAAGATCAAGGCCGCCAAGGTGCCGAAGTTCCGTCCGGGCAAGGCCCTGAAGGACGCCCTGAACTGAGTCCCTCCCGCCGGCAACGGCGGGCGGTGAGCGAGGGGGTGCTTAGCTCAGTTGGTAGAGCGGCGCCCTTACAAGGCGTAGGTCGGCGGTTCGAGACCGTCAGCACCCACCACCCCCGGCTCAGAACCATGAAGCCCCGCACTGCGGGGCTTTTTCATTCAAGGCCCCGCCCCCATGCCTGGTGGCTGGGGGTTTTCATGGATCCCTCGAAATTCCGGCCACAGTTGCCGGACGCAGACACTGGCCGCCTGATTCAGGCCGCAGGCAGGGGCCAGCGGATCTCCACCGCCGTGCCCTCGTCGCCGCTTCGCAGGTCCAGCGTGGCCCCGATGCGGCTGGCGCGATGGCGCATGTTGGAGAGGCCTCGCCCCGGCACCGGCGTGGCCTCGCCCAGGCCGCGGCCGTCGTCCACCACCGACAGGTGGACATGTCCCGCCTGTGCGTCATGCCGGGCCGTGACCACGATGTGACGCGCACCCGAATGCCGCAGGGCGTTGGTCAGCGCCTCCTGCACCAGCCGCAGCAGCTGCAGTCGGACCGGGTCGGGCAATTCGGGCAGGCCCTCGAGGCCCAGCGACCACTGCACCTGCACCGGCGCGGATTGCAGCCGCTGCTGGAGCCGGTACCGGAGGCTGCCCAGGGCGTCGGCAAGCTGCGCCTGCGGGCCCGAGGAGTCCAGCAGCAGGCGCATGTCGTCGATGCAGTCGTCCAGGAGCTGCCGCATTTGCTCGGGCCGCAGGCTGTGGTCCTCCAGCAGGATGCGCGCGCTGGCCAGGTTGGAGCCCAGGCCGTCGTGCAGGTCCCGCAGCAGCTGTTCGCGCTCCTCGGCGCGCGCATGGCGGCGTTCGAGCGCCAGGATGGTCCGGTGCTGCTCGCGCAGGTCGGCCTCGGCTGCGGTCACCCGCTCGCGCAGGGTTTCGTTCAGCGTCGCGCCCAGCGCCAGGGCGTTGGCCATCTTGGCGACGAGGATGCCACCCAGCGTCGCCAGCAGGGCGCCGTTGGCCAGGGGCAGGGACATGGGCCGCTCGAAGCCGTTGACCGTGGCCAGCACCCAGGCGTCATACAAGCCGCAGGCCAGGATGACCAGAACGGAGAGGGCCAGCAGCAGGTCCCCGGGCGAGCGGTCGGCGAGGGCCCAGCGTGACAGGAGCGGCACCAGGGCGAAGGCGACCACGATGCAGGGAAAGGCCAGCACCAGCGCCATGTCGGTGCGCGCGCCCGTGAGGAGGGTGAGGACCGGCAGCGCCAGGGCATACGCGATCAGTCCCCGCTCCAGCCAGGGAAGCCTGCGGGAGAAGAAGCTCAGGAGCGACAGCAGCATCACCGGCAAGGCCGCGAGGCGGCCGGCGGTCAACACCCACTGGACCCAGAAGGCGTGGTCCTTGACGAGGGCGGTGCTGGCGTAGAGATGGCTGGTGGCCCGCAGCAGGCAGGCCAGGCCGAACCAGAGGTACATCGCGCGGTGAGCGCCAGGAAAGAAGAGGCCGATCAGCAAGGCCATCGTGCCGAAGGTCACGATCGCCCAGTTGACGGCCGACACCAGGCCCTGGCGCCAGAACAGGGCCGGCTGCACCCGCTCCACGTAGAGGCGCTCGGCTGGCCCCACCAGGACCCGCGAGAGGCCATTGAGCTGCATCTCGTTGGCGAACACCTCGACCTCGATGCGGTTGAGACCCAGCTGCCATACCGAGGTGGCCGGCCGCAGGAAGAAGGGCAGCTGCGCGCAGCGCATGTCCTCCAGCCGGGCAGGGGCGCAGCCGCCGAGGTCGACCCCGTTGACACGCACCTGCGCCGAGCGGGAGGCCTTGACGATGAAGATCGCCCAGGGCTCGGTCGGGAGGTTCGCCAGCTCGAGGTTGAGGCGGTAGATGACGCGCTCACCCGTCGGCGCGAACTGCTCGCGTGACAGCGCGTGAGGCAAGGTCACCAGGGGCTGCTTGTCACGCCAGGACAGGCGCGCCTCCCCCAGCTCGTGGATCTCGTCGGCCCGCGCAGTACCGGTGGCGGCCCAGGCAAGCAAGGCCAGCAGCAGACCGGCCAGCCACGCACCCGTCAGCCCCGCCAATCCGGCCCGGGCACGCCGCAGCGCCAGGTCGCTCACAGCAGCCCGTGTTCCCGGGCCTTGCCCACGGCCTGCACCTGCGAGCGCACTTCCAGCTTGCGGTAGAGGCTGCGGATGTGGGACTGCACGGTGGACAGCGACACGCCCATGCTCGCGGCCGCCTCGTTGTAGGACATGCCCTGGGCGATGCAGCGCAGCGTCTCTGTTTCCTTCGGTGTAAGGGGAACACGGGCCGGGGAAGCCGCGGCGGAGGTCTGCGCGTCGGGCCGCAGGCGATTGAACAGGTAACGGGCCAGCGAGGGGCTGATGGGGTAGTGGCCCTGCAGCACCTGCTGCAGGCCCGCGGTCAGCGCCTGCACCGGCTCGCTCTTGTGGAGGTAGCCGCGCGCGCCTTCGGCGATGGCGTCGACCACGTCCCGCTCGCTCGAGAGGGAAGAGACCACCAGCGCCGGCACCTGGGGCTGCTGCTCGCGCAGCGCGCGGATTGCGGCGAGGCCGGAGCCATCGGGCAGGTTCATGTCCACCAGCGCCAGCTGCAGGTCCTCGCCGTGTTCACGGATGCAGCCCAGGCCCTCCGCCACGGTGGTCGCCAGCACCGTCTCCCAGCCATCTCCAAGGCCGCGCACCGCGCGGCCCAGGGCACCGGCGAAGACCGGGTCGTCCTCGATCAGCAGCGCGCGCATGAGGCCTCCATCAAGGTGGGAAAAGCCGTGTGGCAGCGGGCGCCGGGGGCATGGGAGGTGATCTGCATGATCATGCGATTGTGGGGCCGCGGGAAAAACGGGACAGTCATTCGGGTGACCTGCCATGCAGTGGTGCATGGTCGGTGAACAGATCGCATCGTGGATGTGATCGTCAATTTGGTTTCATTCGAAGTGTCATCGCGCAAAAGGCGCAGATAAAGTCCGACGAAGTCATTCCATGCGACTACTTTGGTAGTCGCTCCTCGCCCCGCATGCAGTCCCTTTCCTCGACCCCGATCATCGGCAAGAGCGCCCCCACGCAGGCGCTGCTGTCGCTGATCAAGGTCCTGGCGAACTCACATTCCACCGTCCTGGTGACGGGTGAGAGCGGCACCGGCAAGGAACTCGTTGCACAGGCGCTACACCGCCAGAGCCCGCGCCGCAAGGGACCCTTCGTCCCGATCAACTGCGGCGCCATTCCCAAGGACCTGCTCGAGAGCGAGCTGTTCGGCCACCGCAAGGGCGCCTTCACCGGCGCCGTCGCCGACCGGCTCGGCCGCTTCGAGATGGCCGACGGCGGCACGCTGTTCCTCGATGAAATCGGCGACCTGCCGCTGGACATGCAGGTCAAGCTGCTGCGCGTGCTGCAGGACCGCGCCATCCAGCCGGTCGGCGCGGCGCGCGCGGTGCCGATCGACGTGCGCGTGGTGGCCGCCACCCACAGGGACCTGGCCGCCGCGGTGGAGGACGGCCGCTTCCGTGAAGACCTGTACTACCGGCTCAACGTCCTGCCCTGCCACACCACGCCGCTGCGTGAGCGTCCGCAGGACATCGTCGACCTGCTCGATTTCTACGCCGCGCGCCACGCCATGGACGGCCAGGACGCGATCACCTTCGCCGACGACCTGCTGCAGGCCCTGATGGCCTATGCCTGGCCGGGCAACGTCCGCGAGCTGTCCAACCTGGTCGACCGCTTCACCACCCTGTTCCCGGCGCGCTGTGTGACGCTGGCCGAGATTCCGCTGGCCATGCTGCCCCCGGGCATGCGGCCCCAGGCCATTGGCGCCTCAAGTGGCGCCGCGAACGGCATCGCGAATGGCATCGCGAGTGGCGCGGGTGCCGCGGGTGCGGCTGCTTCGGCACGGGCTGTGACCTTGCCCTCGCCGGTCGCATCGCTGGTGCCGCCTCCGGGGCCCTCCGCGCCGGCCGTCGCCGAGGGCGACGAGATGATCTTCACCCTGCTCGGCGAGGGCGGCCTGCCGCCGGCGCCGCCGGTGCCTGCGGCCAATGCCGCGGCCCTGGCGGGTGTGGACATGGCCGGTGCGGACATGGCGTCCCTGGCCGAGACGGTGGGCGGCTTCCTGCCGCATGCGCAGGCTCCCGTGGCATCGATGGACGGCGCATTCGCCAGCGGCATGCCGGCGAACCGGGTGGAGGAGATCATCTGCCTGGCGCAGGGCATCGTCAGCCTGCCGCCCGAGGGCCTGCCGCTGAAGCAGCAGCTCACGAAGATCGAGCGCAGCCTCATCGAGCAGGCGCTGGCGCGCACCAACGGCAACGTGTCGCAGACGGCGCGCCTGCTGCAGCTGCAGCGCACCACCCTGATCGAGAAGATCCAGAAGTACGAGCTGCGGGTCGGCTGACCCGCCATCGCCTCAGGGCGGGGGTCAGGTGCCCCGTCCCCCATCCCCCATCCCCCGTTTCCGACGTCTCCGACGTCTCCGACGTTTCCTGCGCGCTTCCGATTCGCCTCAGCGCGGGCCGGGCTGCGCGTTGGGGCTGGCCGAAGGCTGCGGACGCGGGTACTGCACCGCGCCCGTCGGCACCTCGCGCTCCGCGGGCCGCGCCGCGGCCGCCGTTCCCGGCAGCTGCTGCGAAGTGGCGCGGGCCGACGACGCGGCGGCGGCGGGCGCCGGGTTGCGCTGCACCGTCTCGAGGTAGCGTTCGCGTTGCAGGGTGACCAGGGCCTGGACGTCGCGATTGAGTTTGTCCACGTTGCCCACCGTGCCCTTGAGGGCCTGCACGTCGCGCGAGAGCGCCTGCACCGCATTGGCCTGGGTCTGCAGGCGCGCGCCCAGGGCGTCGACCTGCCGGGCCACGCCCTGCGCGCTGCTGGCGACCTGCTGCGCGGTCCGGCTCGGAATCTGCGCGGTGATGGCCTCGGTCTGGCGGGCTGTCGCCTCGAGCTTGGCGTTGACGTCGGCCGAGGCCTTGGCCAGGGCCTCGACTTCCTTGGACAGCTTGCTCACCGAGTCCTTGGTCTCGTCGAGCGCGCCGACGCCGGCGTTGAGGTCGACCACGCGCTTCATCACCGCCTCGATGGTGAGGTCGAGCTGGTTGATGCGGCTGTTCATGCGGATGCCGGTCACCAGGAAGAAGGCCATGCAGATGACCATGAGGATGGTGGCCGATATGAGCAGGATCATGGCCTGCTTCTGCGCCGACTCCTGCACCTTGCGGACAGTCTCCTGCGCCTTGCGCAGGTCGGCGGCGACGCTGGCGGCCGCCCTCGCGCCCCGGTTGGCGAGGTCGGCCCCGTCGAGCGCGACGGCGGCGAGCTTCTCCAGCGTCATGGCGGCGGCGCGGGCCTGCCGCTCGGCCGCGGACTCGGTCGTCTTGTCATCGCTCGCCGGGTCCGGCGCGGCCGGTGTCGGGGGGGCGGCCGGGTCGCCGGCATCGGCCTGAGCGGCCTGAGCGGCCGGGGCTGCCGCTTCCGCCCCAGGGGCTGGCGCCGCCGGCACCGCGACGGCGTCGAGCACCGGAGGCTCCGCAGCAAGGACGAAGCCTTCGGCCTCCGGCACCGGGGACTGGCCTTCGGTCTGGGCGGGTGCGTTCATGAGGAACTCCTGGTTCTCTGGATGTCGGTGCGGCGATCACGGCGGGCGTGGGCCCACGCGTGGGAAGGGCCGCAGCCCGGTCCCGTGGCCGGGGGCACGAGGCGGTGCGTCATGCGGGGTCTCCGTCCTCGGCCTCGAGGCGATCGAGTTGCGCCCGCACCTGGTCGTTGCGCTGCTCCAGCTGCGAGATGCGCGCCAGGATGGCCGCATGGTCGGTGACGTCGGTCTGCGGCCTGGCCGCCTTGGTGGTGGCGGCGCCGGCGGGCGTCGGCAGGCTGCGCTTGGCCGGCCGCAGCCGGGCGCGCGGCTTTTCCGTCGGGATTGCGTCGGGCACCGGGACCCGGCGCACTTCCTCCGGCGTGGTCTCGGGCACGGGCGTGCCCCCCTTGGGCTTGTGCACCTGGGCAGCCACGGTGCTGCCCGCGGGCAGGCTCACGGAATGCGGCTTGCCGCTGCCGATGATGGGTGGTTCGGCCATGGTTTCCTCAGCGCGCCGGCGTGGCGGTGTGGGTGCCGGCCATCTGGCGCGGCGTCGGTGTATGGGTGGAGATCCACAGGCCCAGGGCTACCGCGAGTGCAGCGCTCAGGACCAGTCCGCCGGTGAGCATGACCCAGTTGCGGCGGGCGGCGGCGTGGGTCGGGTTGGCCGACGGCGCATTCGGGCGGCCCGTTGTCCGGCCGGATGCGCGGGGGGCGGCGCCTGCTTCGGCGCGGGTCTTGGCGGCCAGGGCCGGCGCTGGCCGCTTGACCCAGGAGGGCGCGGGCGCGCTCTGCAGGCCCAGCCCGGCGTCGCGTCCGGGGGCGTCGCGACGCGCGTCCTGGAGCGCGTCGCGCAGGGCCTGGCGGGAACGCTCGGCGAGGGCGGCCTCGGCGGCTGTCACGCCCGGGGGCAGGATGTTCCAGTGCAGCATGTTCGGGCCCAGGCCCTTGAGGTTTCCGCTCATCGCGAGGTCGCGGCCCTGGACCAGGACCAGGCGCAGGTTGGCGCCGGGCAGGTCCGCCACCAGGCGCACCAGCAGGGCGAGCGCGTCGGCGGTCAGCTGCGGCGTGTCGTGCACCACCAGCACCTGGGCCGGACGCTGCGCGGACTGGCTGCGGTCGACCACCGCATCGACGGGCAAGTCGGCCACCAGCTGGTTGACGTGCGCCAGCAGCAGGTCGGTGGTGCTGGGCAGGTGCGGCAGCACCTTGACCCGTGGGTCCTGGCGCAGGTCGCGCACCAGCAGGCGCGCGTAGTGGGCCAGCGTCTCGGGGTCGGGGCTGGACAGCGCCAGCGGCCGGCGGTCGGCCAGCATGGCGCGGGCCAGCTGCTGCATGCGGCGCGCGTCCTCGGCGCTGTGGTAGCCCTCGGGCTGGACCTGGAAGGCGTCGTGCGAGAGATCGGTCATGGTCATCATGCTCGTGGTTCGCGAAATCAGGGGGTGGCGAATTCAGGGTCGGCAGCGGGTTCCATCCGGTGGCCGGCGGCGTCGAAGCGCATCGCGGCCGGGACCTTCGGGCTGGGACGGCGCATGCCGCCTCGGCCCGGCTGGCTGCCTTCCAGGCTGAACACATAGGCGATGACCTGGGCCACCGCGTGGTACAGGGCCTCGGGCACCGGCTGCTCGGCGTCGGTGGTGAAGTACAGCGCACGGGCGAGCTCGGGCGCGGGGAACAGATGCACGCCGCACTTGGCGGCCTCTTCTCGGATCTGGGCCGCCATGAAGTCGCTGCCCTTGGCCACCACGATGGGGGCGCCGTCGCTGGTCGGGTCGTATTCGAGGGCCACCGCGAAGTGCTCGGGGTTGGTGATGACGACGTCGGCGTCCTTGACCCGCTGCATCATCCGGGCGTTGGCCATCTCGCGCTGGCGACGACGGATGTAGCCCTTGACCTCGGGGCTGCCCTCCATCTCCTTCATTTCGTCCTTGACCTCCTGGCGGGTCATGCGCATGCGCTTGGTGAAGCTGTGCTTCTGCCAGGGCACGTCGATGACCGCGATCAGGGCCAGGGCGAGCGACACCGACAGCGCCGACTCCACGATGATCCGGCCGGCCAGGGTGAGGGCCGGCTCCAGCGCCATCTCGCCGATGCGGACCAGGTCGTCCATCCGCAGCGCCACGCTCACCCAGACGGCCGCGCCGACCAGCACGCACTTGAGGACGGCCTTGGTCAGCTCGACCAGGGCATGGGTGCCGAAGATGCGCTTGAGGCCGCTCAGGGGGTTGAGCTTGGCGCCCTTGGGCGCGATGGCGGAACCCGAGAAGAGAAAGCCACCGGTCATGGCCGAGCCCAGGATGGCCATGACCAGGGTGATGCCGAGGATGGGCGCAATGACCACCAGGCCGCCGCCGAACTGGTCGGCGAAGGCCGCGGCCATCATCCGGGGCGACTCGATCACCTTGCGGTCGAACACGAAGCCGGCCGCGAAACCGGTGGCCAGGCGGTGGACCATCCAGGGACCCGCCAGCGCCAGCACCACCAGCGCCGAAATGACCACGGCTGCCGCGGGCAGCTCGATCGAGCGTGCGACCTGACCCTCGTCGCGGGCCTTCTTCAGGCGCCGCGCGGTGGGTTCTTCGGTCTTGTCCTGTCCGCTGTGTTCAGCCACGGGGCACCCCCAGCAGGTCGCGCACGATGTCGAAGGCCGACACCCACAGCCACTCCATGCGGCCCACCATGGAGCCCAGGAAGATGAACAGCACCAGGAAGCCGCCGACGATGGCGGCCGGGAAGCCCAGCGAGAACACGTTCAGGCTCGGGGCTGCGCGGGAGACGATGCCCACGCCGATGTTGACGAAGAGCAGGGCGATCATGACGGGCAGGGCGACCAGCACCCCGCCCAGGAAAATCATCGAGGACCAGCGCAGCACCAGGTTGAGCGCGTCGGCGTTCATGATCGAGGTGCCCACCGGCAGGGTGCGGAAGCTCTCGAGGATGAGGGTCAGCAGGATGGCGTGGCCGCCGCTGCTCACGAGCACCAGGGAGGTGAGCAGGAACAGGAACTGCGACACCACCGGCACCGTGCCCATGTTCGGGTCGATCATGCTGGCCATGGACAGGCCCATCGAGGCAGCGGCGCTCTGGCCGGCCACCACCACCGCGGCCACCACCACCTGCAGGACGAGTCCCGCCAGGGCGCCGATGGCGACCTGGTTGAAGATTTCCTTGAAGCCGGCCGAGGACACCGGGTCCAGCAGCGGCCAGTCATGAAGCGGGAAGACCAGCCAGGTGAGCACCATCGCCAGCAGGATGCGCAGGCGCAGGTTGAAGGCAGCCTGGGCGAAGAGGGGGGCGGTGAGCAGCAGCGCCGAGATGCGCAGCATCGGCCACAGGAAGGTGTAGAACTTCCCGATGACGTCCGCGGCGAGCAGGTTCATCATGGTGCGGTCCTCGGGCCTTCGCGTGCGCCTGTGCGTCCCGGTTCAGGTGAACAGGGCGGGAATGCGCTGGAAGATGCCGCGGGTGAAGTCCACCAGCGCGCCCAGCATCCAGTTGCCGAAAAGCAGCAGCGACAGGCCGATGGCGATCAGCTTCGGAATGAAGCTGAGCGTCATCTCGTTGATCGAGGTGGCCGCCTGGATGATGCCGATCAGCAGGCCGACCACCAGGGCCACCGCCAGCAGCGGGGCGCTGATCATCACCGTCGCCCACAGGGCCTGCCGCCCCAGGTCCACGACCATTGCTGCGTCCATGATTCGTTTCCTCGGGGGGCGGCTAGGGCATCACGAAGCTGGAGGCCAGCGATCCCATGATCAGGCTCCAGCCGTCGACCAGCACGAACAGCACCAGCTTGAAGGGCATCGAGATCATCATGGGCGATAGCATCATCATTCCCATGGACATGAGCACGCTGGAGACGATGAGGTCGATGACCACGAAGGGGATGTAGATCAGGAAGCCGATGGTGAAGGCGCTCTTGAGTTCGGAGGTCAGGAAGGCCGGCACCAGGGTGGTGAAGGGCACCTCGCCGGCGCTGGCCACCGGCCGGTTGCGGGCGATCTCCATGAACATGGCGATGTCGTCCTCGCGCGTCTGCTTGAGCATGAAGGCGCGCAGCGGCGCCTCGCCGGCGGCCAGGGCCTGGTCCAGCGAGATCTTCTGGTCCATGTAGGGGCCGATGGCGTTCGCGTACACCTGCTCGAAGACCGGCGACATCACGAACAGGGTGAGGAACAGGGCCAGGCCGGTCAGGACCACGTTGGGCGGGGTCTGGCCGGTGCCCAGGGCCTGGCGCAGGATGGACAGGACGATGATGATCCGGACGAAGGCGGTCATCATGAGCAGCGCCGACGGCAGCAGCGTCAGCGACGTCATCAGCGCCAGCAGCTGCAGCGAGAG
Source organism: uncultured Ramlibacter sp. (assembly GCA_964501495.1). Taxonomy (GTDB): domain Bacteria; phylum Pseudomonadota; class Gammaproteobacteria; order Burkholderiales; family Burkholderiaceae_C; genus Ramlibacter. The sequence goes on along the minus strand of CAZCTU010000024.1, from coordinate 719 downwards.
GCTGTACTGGGTCTGGCCGCCGGCGCCCTGGCTCACCGTCACGCCGGGCAGGCCGGGGACGGGCAGGGCGGTGGCGCCAGGGGTGGCGGCCCAGCCGAGGACGGGCAGCAGCAAGAGGGCGAGCAGGGCCAGGGAAGCCAGCAGCGAAGCGTGCCGGCGCAGCGGGGACATTGGCATCACTCCCGGCCCTTCTCGAAGGCGGCGCGGGCCTGGGACAGGCTCGCGTGGAAGTCCTGTGCGGGCGCGTCCGTCCCTTTTGCGGGTTGGGGCTGGGCCCAGGACGCCAGGGTGGTCATCTGGGTGGGCGTGATGCCCACCAGCACCTCGCGGTGGTCGACGCGGACGATGGCCACCTTGTGGCGCGCGCCCAGGGCCATGGACTCCACCACCTGCAGGCGTTTTTCGGGGCGGCCGAAGCCGCGGGTACGCTGCAGGCGCTTGAGCCACCAGAGCAGGCCCAGCAGCAGCACGATCACCAGGGCGAAGCTGCCGCCGACCTGCAGCAGGTCGGGGCCGGCGGGCGCCGTGTGCGCGAGGGCGGTGGCGGCGGAGGCGGGGGCCGAGGCGCTCATGGTGAGGGTCCAGTTCCGGTCGGTGGAATCAGAGGGAGTCCAGGCGCTCGCTGGCGGGCACCACGCGGGTCAGGCGGATGCCATAGCGTTCATTGACCAGCACCACCTCGCCCTGGGCGACGACGGTGTTGTTCACGAGCAGGTTCA
>CAZCTU010000023.1:0-12978 GCA_964501495.1 uncultured Ramlibacter sp. | reverse complement strand
CGTTGGCGCCGGTGACTTCCTTCTTGCCGTTGCCGGTGGACTGCACATGCATGATCGCGCGCTGGATCACGCGCTGGAAACCCAGCGTGGGCTGGGTGTCCACCTCGTCGGTGCCTGCGACCTGGGGCGTGTTGTCCTTAATGAAGTTGGTCAGGGACTTGCGCAGGTCATCGATGTTGGCCGCGCAGGCGCGCAGCACCTCCGCCGCGCTGGGGTTGTCCAGCAGGGCGAGCAGCAGATGCTCCACCGTGATGAATTCGTGGCGCTGTTGTCGCGCTTCCACGAACGCCATGTGGAGGCTGACTTCCAATTCCTGGGCAATCATGAGAATTCCTTTGCCTTGCTACCTGGGGATGAGCGCCTTGCGTTCAACCCCACTTTAATCCGGATCGGCTGCGGCTTCATTCACTCCGCCGGTTCGCTCACACATTGAAGGGGATGTCCGGCCTGCCGGGCGGCAGACTGCACCTGCTCGACCTTCGTGGCGGCGACGTCGCGGGAGTAGACCCCGCACACGCCTTTGCCATCCAAATGGATCTTGAGCATGATCTGCGTCGCGGTCTCCAGGTCCTTGTTGAAGAACTCCTGGATCACCACCACGACGAATTCCATGGGGGTGTAGTCGTCGTTGAGCATGACGACCTGGTACATCTGCGGGGGCTGGGTCTTTTGCGTGAGCCGCTCGAGCACCACGGACCCGCCGTCGTCCTCCCGCGGCCTTTGCTGGGGCGCGACAGGGGCTGGAACGGGTTTTTTGCTGGCCATGAAATTCATTCTATCGACCTCGGTGACTGCTCTGCTGGAGTACCGCAGGCCAAAGCCCGAAGCTGAAATACACGAACTTTAGTTTCTTAAAACCATTGACACGGGCGCGAGGGTTCCCGGACACTGCGTCGAGAAAAAGCCGCTGGTCCAGGGAATGCAACCCAGGCCGGCTCCGACCGCGAACAAGACGCGAACAAGACGCGAACAAGACGCGAACGAGATGCGAACAAGGGGGCCCCGCACATGGCGACTGGTACTGTCAAATGGTTCAACGATGCCAAGGGTTTCGGCTTCATCGAGCCCGATGGCGGCGGCGGTGACATCTTCGCCCACTTCAGTGCCATCGCGATGGACGGGTTCAAGACACTCAAGCAGGGCGCCCGGGTCCGGTTCGACGTGATCCAGGGACCCAAGGGCCAGATGGCGCAGAACATCGAGGCCGATCCCGACACCGGGCAAGACGCTCCCGGGTCCGCAGGGCACCCCGACGGTTATCCCGCGAACGCCCCCCCGGCCCGCCCTCCCCGGCCCGCGCGCGTGCGTGCCCCCCAGTTCCAGGCCAGCCACTCGCGCGCGCCCTAAGGGCCTCCCCGCCCTTCCGGGTCGCCCTTCCCGCTCGCCCTTGCGGCCCGCCTCGCCGGGCCACCCGGCTTCAGATGTTCTCGATCAGCACCTTGCCAAAACCGGAGCAGCTGACCTGGGTCGCACCGTCCATCAGACGGGCGAAATCGTAGGTCACCTTCTTGCTCTGGATGGATGTCTGCATGGCGCTGATGATCAGGTCGGCCGCCTCGGTCCAGCCCATGTGGCGCAGCATCATCTCGGCCGAGAGGATGATCGAGCCGGGGTTCACGTAGTCCTTGCCCGCGTACTTGGGGGCGGTGCCGTGGGTGGCCTCGAACATGGCCAGCGCATCCCCGAGGTTGGCGCCGGGCGCAATGCCAATGCCCCCCACCTGGGCGGCCAAGGCATCGGAGAGGTAGTCGCCGTTCAGGTTCAAGGTGGCGATCACGCTGTACTCGGCTGGCCGCAGCAGGATCTGCTGCATGAAGGCGTCGGCAATCGCGTCCTTGATCATGATGTCCTTGCCGGTCTTCGGGTTCTTGAGCCTGCACCAGGCGCTGCCGTCGATCCGCTGGGCGCCGAACTCTCGCTGGGCCAGGGCATAGGCCCAGTCGCGGAAGGCGCCTTCCGTGTACTTCATGATGTTGCCCTTGTGGACCACCGTCACACTGGCCTTGCGCACCAGACGCTCGGTGCCTTCCCGGGACACCGGCTTCACGCCGACGCCCGAAGTCTCCGGGAAGCGGATCGTCTTCACCCCCATTTCCTCGACCAGGAACCTGATCAGCTTCCGGGCCTTGTCGGACTCGGCTTCGTACTCGATGCCGGCATAGATGTCCTCGGAGTTCTCCCGGAAAAGGACCATCCGGGTCTTTTCCGGCTCCTTCAGGGGCGAGGGCACGCCCTCGAAGTACTGGATCGGGCGCAGGCAGACGTAAAGGTCCAGTTCCTGGCGAAGGGTCACGTTCAGCGAACGGATGCCGCCGCCGACGGGCGTGGTGAGCGGCCCCTTGATCGAGACCACGTGGTCACGGACGGCGCGCAAGGTTTCCTCGGGCAGCCGGACGTCCGGACCGTAGAGCCGGGCGGCCTTGTCGCCGGCGTAGACCTCCATCCAATGGATCTTGCGCTGGCCCCGGTAGGCCCTGGCCACCGCCGCATTGACCACTTGCACCATCACCGGGGTGATGTCCGCCCCAACCCCGTCGCCCTCGATGAAGGGAATGATCGGATCGTCCGGCACATGCAGCGACATGTCGGGGTTGACCTTGATTTTCTGGCCCTGGACGGGCAGCTGGATGTGCAGATAGGACATGGGAGGGGACGTCCGCCGGACTGACCCGCGGCCGTTCTGGGCTGACAAACGGGGGAATGTTGCGACACCGCCACGCGGGCGAACGAAAAACACATTCTAGACAGCGTGCCTGCGGCCCCCGGCTTGGCGCAGCGACCGGCCAAAACTGCTTACTTGAATTTAATCGCGCCCCATCTCTAGTACGAAGAGGCTCAACCCCGACGAAATGAATTCGGGTTTCACGGTAAAGGGAGTGTCAACGGATTGGGTAGGATCCGCGTTGGAGAGAGGCCTTCCGGCTAGCCGGGGGGACTGAGTATCCCAACTTCAAACCCAATCCTTAAGGAAACACCATGAAGAAGATCTTCGCCGCCGCCCTGGCCACCCTGTTCGTTGCCGGCGCTTTCGCCCAGGCCAAGCCCGCCGCTTCCGCTGCCTCCAAGGCCGCCCCGGCCAAGGCCGAAGCCAAGGCTCCCGCCGCTTCCGCCAAGAAGTAATCGAACGGAAACGTCGATGAAAAGCCCGCCTCGGCGGGCTTTTTTCATGGCCTCTCGCCGCGACGTTTCATTCGTTCGTCCGTTCCGCCCGTTTTCGAACGCTCGACCCCCTGCAGGCTTATTTTCAAATCGCGTCAACGGAGCGCTTCCCCGCGCCGTTGAAGTGCCAGCCACAAGACCCCGGCCCCACACCGGAACCCGAGGCAAAGCGCCTGAAGCAACCCCAACTGGAATACTCATCATGACCAAAGTGATCTCCGGCCTGCTGGCCACCCTGTTCGCCGCCGCCGCCTTTGCCCAGGCCACCCCGGCGACTCCCGCCACCACCGCTGCCCCGGCCGCTCCCGCGACCGCCGCCACGCCCGCCACTTCCGCCAAGCCGGAAGCCAAGCCCGAGGTGAAGAAAGAAAAGAAGGCCAAGAAGGTCAAGAAGGCCAAGAAAGAGAAGAAGGCCGACGCCTCCTGATCGCGTGATGGTGCGGTCACTGGCCTTGCTCAGTGGCACCGCTCCGTCCCGAAGCCCGCTCGCGCGGGCTTTTTCGTTGTTGGATGACAATTCCACCCATGAAATCGTCTGCCCGCTTCCTTTCCCTGCTCCTGGCCACCTGCCTCGCCTGCCTGGCCGCTCCCGCGATCGCCCAGCAAGCCCAGATGAACCTGCCGCGGGTCACGCTGCAGGCCGGCATGTACCAGATCGACGCCCAGGTCGCCCAGACCCCGGACCAGCGCAGCATCGGCCTCATGTGGCGGCGCGAGATGCCCCAGCATGAGGGAATGCTCTTCGTCTTCGAGCAGCCGGCCCCCCAGTGCTTCTGGATGATGAACACCCTCATCCCGCTCACCGCCGCCTTCATCGCCGACGACGGCACCCTCGTGAACCTCGCCGACATGCAGCCGCAGACGACCCACTCGCACTGCTCCGACAAGCCGGTGCGCTTCGTCCTCGAGATGAACCAGGGCTGGTTCGCCAAGCGCGGCTTCAAGGCCGGCATGCGCCTGGCCGGCCCGCCCTTCGCGCGCTGACCGCCCGCGGTGACACCGAAGCCGGTCCCAGACGCCGAACACGACTCTCCACCTGTCCCCACCAATGAAAAAGGGCCGCTTGCGCGGCCCTTCTGTTTTCGGCGGGTGAGGCCGGCAACTGACTTCAGGCGAAGTTCTTCTGGGCAAATTCCCAGTTCACCAGCTTGTCCAGGAAGGTCTCGACGAACTTGGGACGCAGGTTGCGGTAGTCGATGTAGTAGGCATGCTCCCAGACGTCGACGGTGAGCAGGGCCTTGTCGGCGGTGGTCAGCGGGGTGCCGGCGGCACCGGTGTTGACGATGTCGACGCTGCCATCGGCCTTCTTGACCAGCCAGGTCCAGCCGGAGCCGAAGTTGCCGACGGCCGACTTCACGAAGGCTTCACGGAAGGCAGCGTAGCTGCCCCACTTGGCGGTGATGGCCGTGGCCAGGGCGCCGGTGGGCTCGCCGCCGCCATTGGGCTTCATGCAGTTCCAGAAGAAGGTGTGGTTCCAGATCTGGGCCGCGTTGTTGTAGATGCCGCCGGAGGACTTCTTGATGATTTCCTCGAGGGACATGGCCTCGAACTCGGTGCCCTTCTGCAGGTTGTTCAGGTTCACCACATAGGCGTTGTGGTGCTTGCCGTGGTGGTACTCCAGGGTCTCCTGCGAGTAGTGGGGCGCCAGGGCGTCGATGGCGTACGGCAGGGGCGGAAGGGTGTGCTCCATGGAAATCCTCTTGGGTTATTGGTGGTTCTGGAAGATCGCGAGAACGGCAGATTCTAGGCACTAATCCAAGGCCGTTCGCTCGACGGTGACATCGAGCCGGCCATCGGCCAGCAGGGCCTGGAGCGCCTGCCCCGGCCGGGCCTGGCCGGCCCGGGCCAGGACGCTGCCATCGGGCTGGGTGAGCAAGGCATAGCCACGCTGAAGCACCTGGCGCGGGTCCACGGCCGCCAGACGGAGTGCGCCGCGGTCCAGGCGCAGCGCCTGGTCCTGCAGCTGCCGAGGCGCCGCACGGCGCAGCCGCTCCAGCGCCGCCGCCTGCCGGTGCTGCTCACGGGCCAGGCGCGCCTGGGCGGCGTAGCGAAGGCGCTGGGCGTGGCGCTCGAGCTGCTGGTGCTGCGCGCCGACCCGGCCCGAGGGACGCCCCAGCCGCGCGGCGGCGCCATCGAGGCGCTGTGCCGCGCCATCGAGCCGGCGCCACGCGGCCGAGGACAACTGCTCCTGCAGGAGCGAGAGGCCCTGGAGCCAGTCTTCGCGGGGCCGGGCCACCAGCTCGGCAGCGGCCGTAGGCGTGGGCGCGCGCAGGTCGGCGCAGAAGTCGGCGATGGTGAAGTCGGTCTCGTGGCCCACGCCGCAGACCAGGGGCACGGGCGAGGCCACGATCGTCCGCGCCAGGCGCTCGTCGTTGAAGGCCCAGAGGTCCTCCAGCGAACCGCCGCCCCGAACCAGCAGGATCACGTCGAGCTCGCCCGCCTCGGCCCGCTGGTACAGCGCCTCGAGGGCCGCGATCAGCTCGCCCGGGGCCTGCGCGCCCTGCACGGCCGCTGGGGCCAGCAGCACGGGAACATGGGCCGCCCGGCGCTGCAAGGCGGTGGCGACGTCGTGCAGCGCCGCCGCCCCCCGTGAGGTGACCAGGCCGATGCCGCGCGGCAGGACCGGCAAGGGGCGCTTGCGGGCGGGGTCGAACAGGCCTTCGGCCTCCAGCTTTTCCTTGAGGCGGAGGAACTGCTCGAAAAGCGTGCCCTGGCCGGCCCGAACCAGGCTCTCGACGATGAGTTGCAGGTCGCCGCGGGCGTCGTACACGTCGAGCCGGCCGAGGACCTCCACGCTGTCGCCATCGCGCGGCTGGAAGCCCAGCAGGCTGGCCGAGCGGCGGAACATGGCGCAGCGGATCTGCCCGCTCGCATCCTTGAGGGTGAAGTAGCAGTGCCCGCTGGCGGCGCGGGTGAAGCCGGAGATCTCGCCGCGAACGGCCACCGGGTTGAACCGGGCATCGAGCGCGTCGGCCACGGCCCGGCACAAGGCGCCGACCGGCCAGACACGCCGGCTGGGCGGGTTCATACCGGCGTCCTCATTTCGCACGCGGTGTTAGTCCACAGGCTACAGGGAGCGTGGGCAGGCAGCGCATCCCCCCGGGACCCCGGCGCAAATGACGATTTTTCGTCGCAAGCTGTTGATTTCAATGGTTTTTTTTCTGCTGAATTTGTGACCGTTTTGTCACATTCACGATTTGATGCGGGTTGCAGCCGGGTGGGCGGGAGGTTCTGCACAAAGTTGTCCACAGGAAATGTGCGCTAATCGCCGACCCCGGCAAGGTGGCCGCCTACAGGGCCGCCGGCCTGTCCGATAATGCCGCGCCAAGCCCCTCAACGCACCCTGCATCGCAGGCCGGAGACTCCCCTTGTTTTCCATCATACAAGCCGCCGGATGGCCCATCTGGCCCCTGCTCGCCTGCTCCGTCGTGGCGCTGGCGCTGATCATCGAGCGGCTCATCAACCTCCAGCCTGCCCGCGTCGCGCCGCCGCAGCTGCTGGACGAGGCGATGGCGGTGTCACGCCAGGGCCTGCCCACGCCGGACGTGGTGGAGGAGCTGGCGCGCAACTCGGCCCTGGGCGAGGTCCTCGCCAGCGGCCTCGAGGCGGCGGCCCAGCGCGGGGCCGACGAGGAGACCCTGCGCGCGGCCATGGAAGCCAGCGGCCGCGCCGTGGCCCACAAGCTCGAGCGCTACCTCAGCGCCCTGGGCACCATCGCCTCGGCGGCCCCGCTGCTGGGCCTGCTGGGTACCGTCATCGGCCTGATCGAGATCTTCGGCTCGCAGGCGCCGGGCACCGGCGGCAGCAACCCGGCGCAGCTGGCGCAAGGCATCTCGATCGCCCTCTACAACACTGCCTTCGGCCTGATCGTGGCCATTCCCTCGCTGATCTTCTGGCGCCACTTCCGCGCCAAGGTCGACGCTTATGTGCTGGCCCTGGAGCTGGCGGCCGAGCGTTTCGCGCATCACCTCGTGCAGCTGCGTCGCCGCTGAGGGAGCCGCACCATGAAGTTCCAGGCCCGACGCAGCGATGAACCGGAGATCAACCTGATCCCGTTCATCGACGTGCTGCTGGTGATCCTCATCTTCCTGATGCTCTCGACCACCTACAGCAAGTTCACCGAGATGCAGCTGCGCCTGCCGGTGGCCGATGCCAATGCGCCGCGGGACCGGCCCAAGGAGGTGATCGTCGCCATCAGCGCCGACGGCCGCTACGCCGTCAACCGCGGCCCGGTCAATGGGCGCGGTGTGGACGCGGTCCTGGCGGCGCTGGACGGGGCGGCCAGCGCGGGCAATGGCAAGGACAGCATGATCGTGATCAGCGCCGATGCAGCCTCTCCCCACCAGGCCACCATCACGGTGCTCGAAGCCGCACGCCGCGGCGGCTACAGCCAGATCACCTTCGCCGCGCAGCGGCCTGCGGGCGGCAAGCCCTGAGCGCCGGTTTGATGGCCACCCACGACCTGCAGCACACCTGGACCCGGCGCGGACCGTTCGCCTGGGCCCTGCTGCCGGTGGCCGGGCTCTACGCCCTGCTCTCCGGCCTGCACCGGGGCGCGTATCGCCTGGGCCTGCGCAAGCCGCAGCGGCTGCCGGTTCCGGTGCTGGTGGTCGGCAATGTGGTGGCCGGCGGCGCGGGCAAGACGCCCATGGTCGTCGCCCTGGTCCGGCACCTGCAGGCCATGGGCCTGCGCGCCGGCGTGATCTCCCGGGGGCACGGCCGCACGAGCCGGGGTGTGCGTGAAGTCGGGGTCGACTCGGACGCCACCGACGCCGGCGACGAGCCGCTCCTGATCGCGCGCCGGACCGGTGTGCCGGTCTTCGTGGGCGAGCGGCGCGTTGAAGCCGGCCTGGCCTTGCTGGCGCGTCATCCCGAGGTGCAGGTGCTGGTCTGCGACGACGGCCTGCAGCACCGGGCGCTGGCGCGCGACCTCGAGATCTGCGTGTTCGACGAGCGGGACATCGGCAATGGCTGGCCCCTGCCGGCCGGGCCGCTGCGCGAGCCCTGGCCCCGGCCGGTCGACTTCATCCTCCGGCCCATGGCGGGCACGCCCGGCGTGGCGTCGTCCGCCGATGCGCGCGACGCCACGGCCCCTGCAGCGCCCACCTTCACGCTGGAGAGACGGTTGGCCGCCGAAGCGGTCAATGCGGCGGGTGAGCGTGCCTCACTGACCGATCTCGCAACCCGGTCGCCGCTGGCCCTGGCCGGCATTGCGCGGCCCTCGGCCTTCTTCGCGATGCTCGCCGCGGCGGGCTGCCCGCCAGCCGACACCCTGCCCCTGCCCGACCACCACGACTTCCGCCAGGGCCCGCTGCTACCCCAAGGCCGCGGCCTCGTTTGCACCGAGAAGGACGCGGTCAAGCTCTGGCCGCTGCGGCCCGACGCCTGGGCCGTGCCGCTCGAGGTCACGATCGAGGACGGCTTCTGGCGCGCCCTCGACGCGCGCCTGTCCCCACTCGTGCGCCAGACGGAGCCGGCGCCCGCAGGCCCGCGGCTATCATCGAGCGATGGATCCCAAACTGCTTGAACTGCTGGTGTGCCCGGTCACCAAGGGCCCGCTGGACCTGGACCGCGAGCGCCAGGAGCTCATCTCCCGCAGCGCCCGCCTCGCCTACCCGATCCGTGACGGCATTCCGGTCCTGCTGGAGAACGAAGCCCGCACGCTGAGCGACGAGGAACTCGAGCGCCTGCCGCCCCGCACGCCCCTGGTGTGAGCCATGGGGACTCCCTTCACCGTCCTGATTCCCGCGCGGCTCGCGTCGACCCGGCTGCCGGACAAGTCGCTGGCCGACATCGCCGGCAAGCCCATGGTGGTGCGCGTGGCCGAGCGCGCGCGGCAGTCACGCGCCAGCCGCGTGGTGGTGGCCGCTGACAGCCCCTCGATCCTGGAGGCCTGCGCGCGCCATGGCGTCGAGGCGCTGCCCACCCGGGCCGACTACCCCTCCGGCAGCGACCGGCTGGCCGAAGCCTGCCAGCTGCTCTCGCTGGGCGAGAAGGACATCGTGGTCAATGTGCAAGGCGACGAGCCGCTGATCGACCCCGCGCTCATTGATGCCGTCGCCGACCTGCTGGCGCTGCACCCGGAGGCCGCCATGTCCACGGCGGCGCACCCGATCGCCGACGCGGCCGAATTCGCCAACCCGAACGTGGTCAAGGTCGTCACCGACGCGCAGGGCCTCGCGCTGTACTTCAGCCGCGCGCCCATTCCCTGGTGGCGCGACGGCTCGGCCGCCGACCCTGGCCAGCCTGCGCTTCCTGAGCACCCGAGACCTCTGCGCCACGTCGGCATCTACGCCTACCGCGCCGGCTTCCTGCGCCAGTTTCCGCAGCTGCCGCCGGCGCCGGTGGAAAGCTGCGAGTCGCTCGAGCAACTGCGCGCGCTCTGGCATGGGCACCGCATCGCGGTGCACCTCACCGGCCATGCGCCGGGCCCCGGCGTGGACACCCCCGAGGACCTGGCGCGGGTGCGCGCCCTCTTCGAAGGCGCCACCCCGTCCGCGTAAGAACCGCGTGGGGGGCGCGTGCTATCCTCGAACGAGATGCGCGAGGGAGCGTCTGGTTGGTCTGATTGATCCCGCAAGCGCGCGCCGCACCGCCCCAAGGGGCAGGCATGTCGAGCCGGCGAGGCCCCGAGCAAGGGCCTGAGCCCGAATGCCGCAGCGGCCACAAGAACTTTCAAGACTCCGAGGACAAGCCATGAGACTGATTTTGTTGGGCGCGCCGGGCGCGGGCAAGGGCACGCAAGCCACTTTCATCTGCCAGAAGTACGGCATCCCGCAAATCTCCACCGGCGACATGCTGCGCGCGGCCGTGAAGGCCGGCACGCCGCTGGGCCTGGCGGCCAAGAAGGTCATGGACTCGGGCGCGCTGGTCAGCGACGACATCATCATCGGCCTGGTCAAGGAGCGCATCACGCAGGCCGACTGCGCCAACGGCTTCCTCTTCGACGGATTCCCCCGCACCATCCCGCAGGCCGAAGCCATGCGCGAGGCCGGCGTGAAGCTGGACTACGTGCTCGAGATCGACGTGCCCTTCGACGCCATCATCGAGCGCATGAGCGGCCGCCGTTCGCACCCGGCCTCGGGCCGCACCTACCACGTGAAGTTCAACCCGCCCAAGGTGGCCGGCGTCGACGACGTGACCGGCGAGCCCCTGGTACAGCGCGACGACGACAAGGAAGACACGGTCAAGAAGCGCCTGGACGTCTACGCCTCGCAGACCCGTCCGCTGGTCGACTACTACGCCCACTGGGCCAAGAGCGATGCGGCGGGCGCCCCCAAGTACCGCGCCATCAGCGGCATGGGCACCGTCGAGGAAATCACCGCCCGCGCGCTGGGCGCCCTCGCCAGCTGAAGGCCACGCGACCCACATGAAAAGGCGCCCGAGGGCGCCTTTTTCAATGGCGTGCCAACGCTCAGGAAGATTCGAGCATCAGCGCCAGTTGCAGGGCCACCCGCGCCTTGACCGGGGACAGGCCCGGGGCCGCCTCGATCGCATCGCTGGAATGGGCCAGCACCTGCCCCAGGGCGCAGCGGCTCGACCGCAGCACCTGCACCCCGGATTGCCGGGCCCGCAGGAGCGCTGCCTCCAGGTCCCGGGACAAGGTGCCGTTGCCCGTGCCCGCGGCCACCAGCGCGCGCACGCCGCTGGCCGCGAGCGCATCGACCACCGCGCCGCTGGCGCCCGCGTGATTGAGGACGATCTCCACCCGGGGCCAGGCCTCCGGCGCGAGGCGGGCCACCGCCGCAGCAAGCGCAGGGGCCTGTCCGTCCTGCGGCAGGGGCCAGGGCCGCAGCAGGCGCACCCGGCCCTCTTCCACCAGGCCCAGCGGGCCGGCCTCGCCACTGGAAAAGGCGTCGAGGCGATAGGGATGGACCTTGGCCACCTCGAGCGGGCCGTGGACCTGACCCGCGCAGACCGCCACGACGCCCCGGGCGCCCTCGCTGCAGGCCACTGCCACCGCATCGGCCAGGTTCTGGGGACCATCCGGCGCGAGCGCGTCGGCCGGCCGCATGGCGCAGGTGAGGACCACCGGCTTGGCGGGCGCCAGCACGCGGTGCAGGAAATAGGCGGTCTCCTCCAGCGTGTCGGTGCCATGGGTGATGACCAGGCCCTGGACATCGTCCTGCGCCAGCCAGTGGGCGCAGCGGGCCGCGAGCGCCTGCCAGACCGCAGGGCCCATGTCCTTGCTGTCCACCTGGGCGACCTGCTCGGCGAGCAGCGGCAGACCGCGGAGCGAGGGGATGGCCTGCACCAGCTGCTCGACCCCGACCTGGGCCGCCTGATAACCCAGGTGGCCGCCGGGGACGGCCCCTGTTCCAGCGGCCCCTGGCGTGTCTGCAGCCGCGGCGGGCGCGAGCCCCGCGATCGTGCCGCCCGTGCCCAAAACCACGATTTTTTTGCCCACCACTTGCACTTCCCGAAAAACTGGTTAAAAATACAGGTACTGGATATCGAAACAGTAATCCACTGCTTCACCGATCCAGGAACTCGCGGACAGCCGCAACGGCAATTGTGCTCGGGCTCACGCCCTGCCAGTCACCTGCCCGGCCAGCCGCCTCAGGAGCCCCACGCATGATCGAGACGCCCAAGCTCACGGCCCGCCAGCAACAGATTCTGGACCTGATCCAAAGCGCCATCGCGCGTACCGGCGCGCCGCCCACCCGTGCGGAAATCGCCTCTGAACTCGGCTTCAAGTCGGCTAACGCCGCCGAGGAGCACCTGCAGGCACTGGCCCGCAAGGGCGTGATCGAACTGGTCAGCGGCACCTCCCGCGGCATCCGCCTGCGCGGTGACGCCCTGCGCTCCATCAACGAGTCGCGGGTCAAGCAGTTCTCCCTGCCCCTGCAAAGCCTGGCCCAGCTGGCCCTGCCCCTGGTGGGCCGGGTCGCGGCAGGCTCGCCCATCCTGGCCCAGGAGCATGTGGACCAGACCTATTACGTCGAGAGCAGCCTGTTCCAGCGCCGCCCCGACTACCTGCTCAAGGTGCGCGGCATGTCCATGCGCGACGCCGGCATCATGGACGGCGACCTGCTGGCCGTGCAGGCCACCAAGGACGCCAAGAACGGCCAGATCGTGGTGGCCCGGCTGGGTGACGACGTCACGGTCAAGCGTTTCCGCCGCAACCGCGACCTGATCGAGCTGCATGCCGAGAACCCCGACTACCCCACCATCGTGGTGGAGCCCGGCGAGCCCTTCGAGATCGAGGGCCTGGCGGTGGGGCTGATCCGCAACACCATGTTGATGTAAGCGGCCCCAGCAACCTTTTTCCCCGGAGCGGCCCAGGTGGCGGGCGTATGGCGATGAGCCATCACCCTGAGCCGTTCCTTGATGTGCAAATCCTGCCTGTGTCCCCACCCTCGACTTCTCAAGGACCTTCACATGGCAATCGCTCTTTCCCTCATCGTTGAACTGGCTGAAATGATCCAGCGTGGCGTCGAATGGCTGGCCGGCGGGCCGGCGCCTCGGCCCTCCGCGGATGACGACCGCGACGAACCCCCGGTGCAACGCCAACGCGCAGCCCGCGCCGCCCGCGTGGTGCGTGTGGCCACCGGCGGGATTGTGGTCAGCGGGCGAGTGGACGAGGTCAGCGCAGAGCTGGATCGTCTGGCTGCGCATTGATCGGTTTTTTGTTGGGCTGACTTTTCCTTTTTCAGTTGCTTGCCGGTGACTCCTGCCGGTTTTTGTGGGGCTCGTGTGGGCCCCTTTTCTTTTTGCATTTTTCTTTTTGCTTTTTTTACGCCTGCGGTGCTGCGTTGACGGGGCAACGCTCCGGGCGAGCGGGGCGCGCCCGGCGGCTCCGCTACGGGGGCCCTTCGG
>CAZCTU010000022.1:0-13229 GCA_964501495.1 uncultured Ramlibacter sp. | reverse complement strand
ACCTGATCTTCTGCGACATCCTGATGCCGCGCCTGGACGGCTACCAGACCTGCGCCATCATCCGCCGCCATGCGCAGTTCGCCACCGTGCCGGTGGTCATGCTGTCCTCGCGCGACGGCGTCTTCGACAAGGCCCGCGGCCGCATGGTCGGCTCGCAGGAGCACCTCTCCAAGCCCTTCACCAAGGACCAGCTGCTCAATGCCGTGCGGCAGCTGGGCGGGCCGACTCTCCACGGAGGCCATTGAATGCCCATCTCCAAAGTGCTGGTCGTCGACGACTCGAAGACGGAGCTGCATTTCCTCGCCGACCTTCTCACCCAGCATGGCTACCAGGTGCGCACGGCCGAGAACGCCGAGCAGACCCTGCAGCACCTCGAAGAGGACCGGCCCGACCTGGTGCTGCTCGACGTGGTCATGCCGGGTCAGAACGGCTTCCAGCTCACACGCACCATCACCCGTGATCCGCGCTATGCGGGCCTGCCCGTCATCCTGTGCACCAGCAAGACACAGGAGACCGACCGCGTCTGGGGCCTGCGCCAGGGCGCGCGCGACTACCTCACCAAGCCGATCGACGCGAGCGACCTGCTCGCGCGCATCCAGGCCCTGGGCTGAGCGGCGTGAGCGGGCTGTCCTCGCGCGAGGCGCTGCGCGCCATGCAGGAGCGCCTGGCCCGCCGGCTGCAGGCCGGCCCGGCCGACGACGCCAAGGCCTGCTGGCTGGCGGTCGAGGCCGCCGGCGGCCGCTACCTGCTGCCCCTGGCGCAGGCGGGCGAGATCTTTCCCTATTCAACGCCGCATCCCGTGCCCTACACCCGGCCCTGGTTCCTGGGCGTGGCGCACCTGCGCGGCGGCCTGTGGGGCGCGGTGGACCTGGCGGCCTTCGTCGCCGGCGAGGAGGCGCAGGCGGGCGGGCGCGGTGCGGCCTCGGCCACAGAAGCCGGCGGGGCGAACGCAGCCCTCGTGCGGGCCGGAGCCACCGAGGCGACCGAGCCGATTGAGGAGTGGCGTCTCGTCACCTTCCACGCCCATCTCGAGCTCAATGGCGCGCTGCGGGTCGACCGCCTCGCGGGTCTGCGCGGCCCCGACGACTTCGCGGTCAGTGCGCCGCCGCCGCCCGGCGCGCCCGGCTGGCTGGCCGACCGTTACCGCGATGCGCAGGGTCAGGCCTGGCAGGCCCTGTGTCTCGTCTCCCTGGCGCGTGAACCGCGTTTCCTTTCCCTGGCCGAATGAGCCCCACCCACTGACCATGTCCTCTGCACTCCTACTCCAGCGCCTGCGCCTGAGGCCGGTTCCCCAACTCCGCTCGCTGCTGCGGTGGTCCCATCCCGGCCGGCCCGGCGGCTGGCGTCCGCGGCTGTCGGGCGGCCGGCTGCAGCGCTTCCTCCAGGCCGCGCTGGTGCTCTCGCTCTCGGTGCTCGTGCTCGGTTCGGTGCTGGTCGTGCGCCGCGCCGACCACCGCGGCCAGCAGCTGGCCAGCACCGGCCAGGCCCTGATGCAGTCGCAGCGCCTGGCCAAGGCGGTTTCGCAGGCCCTGGTGGGCCGGCCCGAGGCCTTCCCCGAGGTGCGCGAGAGCGCGGGCATCCTGGTGCGCGCGGTCAGCGGCCTGCGCCAGGGCGACCCGGCCCAGGGCCTGCGCGCGCTGGAGGGGCCGCACGCGGCTGCCATTGGTCCGCTCGCTCCCCTGGCCGAACGCAGCGGCCGGCAGGCCGAGCTGCTGCTGGCGCAGGAGAAAACGCTCACCCAGGCGGGCGCCGCGCTGCGCGCGATCAACCGGCACAGCGCCGACCTGCTCGAGATGGCCGAGACCATCGCTGCGCTCAAGCTGCAGCAGGGCGCGTCCGCCGCCCAGGTGTCCTCGGCCGGGCAGCTGGTCATGCTGACCCAGCGCATCGGCAAGTCGGCCAACGAATTCCTCACGCAGGACGGGGTGAGCGCCGAGGCGGTGTTCCTGCTCGGCAAGGACCTCAACACCTTCCGCCAGCTCGCGCAGGCGCTGCAGGACGGCAGCCCCGAGCTGCGCCTGCCGCCGACCCGTGACGAGGCCACCCGCGAGCGGCTGCAGCAACTGCTCGCGCTTTATGACCAGACCCGTCGCGACGCCTCGGCCATCCTCGATCACCTGCAGGGGCTGGTGGCCGCGCGGCAGGCGCAGTCGCTCATCATGGCCGACAGCGAGCCGCTGCGGCGTGGGCTCGACGGCCTGCAGGAGCGCCTGTCCGCCGAGGCCGGGCCCGGCTGGGCGGGCCTGGCGCTGCTCACCCTGGCCGGTGTGGCGGCGGTGCTGAGCGCAGTCGCCCTGGCATGGACCCAGCTGCGCGACAGCCAGCGCCGCCACCGCCTGGCCGAAGCCCAGCGGGAGGCGGCCGAGCGCCAGGAGCAGGAAGCCCGGCGCATCAACGACGCCAACCAGGCAGCCATCCTGCGCCTCATGAACGAGCTGCAGGGGGTCGCCGAGGGCGACCTCACCCAGCAGGCCACCGTCACCGAGGACATCACCGGCGCCATCGCCGACTCGGTCAACTACACGGTGGAGGAACTGCGGGCCCTGGTGGGGCAGGTGCAGCAGGGCGCCGGGCAGGTGGCGCAGACCACCGGCGCGGTGGAGCTCACCTCGACCGAGCTGCTGGCGGCGTCGGTCGAGCAGCTGCGCGAAATCCGCGACACCGGCGAGGCGGTGCTCGCCATGGCCGGCCGCATCGTCGGCGTGTCGGCGCAGGCGCAGCAGGCGGCCGAGGTGGCGCGCGCCTCGCTGCAGGCGGCGGCACAGGGCCAGCAGGCGGTGCAGGCGTCCATGGGCGGCATGGACGCGCTGCGTGGCCAGATCCAGGACACCGCCAAGCGCATCAAGCGCCTGGGCGAGTCCTCGCAGGAGATCGGCGAGATCACCGAGCTGATCTCCGACATCACCGAGCAGACCAACGTGCTCGCGCTCAATGCCGCCATCCAGGCGGCCTCGGCCGGCGAGGCCGGGCGCGGCTTCTCGGTGGTGGCCGAGGAGGTGCAGCGGCTGGCCGAGCGCTCGGCCGACGCGACCCGGCAGATCGCCGGCCTGGTCAAGGCCATCCAGGGCGACACCCAGGACGCGGTCGCCGCCATGGAGCGCTCCACCCAGGGCGTGGTCGAAGGCGCCCGCCTGTCCGACAACGCCGGCGCGGCCCTGGGCGAGATCGACCGGGTCTCCCGCCGCCTGGCCGACCTCATCGCCGAGATCTCCCGCGCCGCTGACGACGAGGCCCAGGCCGCCCGGCAGGTGGCGGGTAACATCCAGCACATCTTCGCCGTGGCCGAGCAGACCGGCGAGGGAACACGCTCCACCGCCCACCAGGTGCGCGAGCTGGCCCGCATCGCCGAGGCCCTGAGCCAGTCGGTCGCCCGTTTCAAGATCGCCTCCTGATGTCTTTCGCCCCTGCCTCGCCCGCCCTGTCCGCCGCGCCCGCGCCGGCGGACCCGCCCGATCCGCGGGCCCAGGACCTGGGTCCGCTGACCTGGGTTCTGGAGGACGTCCGCCGCTGCCTCGACCAGGCCGCCCGGGCGGTCGCCGCGGGCCAGCCGGCCCAGGCCGAGGCGCCGCTGCACCAGGCCGCCGGCGCGCTCGAGATGGCCGGCCATCCGGGCGCCTCGGGCGCGGCCCGCGTGGTGAATGCGATGGAGCTCCTGGCGCGGCATCTCACCGCCCACCCTCCCGCCGACGCGGCGGCGGCCGGCCAGGCAAGCCAGGCCATGGCGCACGCCGGCTTCGCGGTGACCGACTTCCTCGACGCCGTCCTCCACGGGCGCAGCGCCCACCCGGTCGCGCTCTATCCCAATTACCAGGCGCTGCTCGCCCTCGCCGGCGAGGCCCGGGCCCCGGGCCGCAGCCCCGACCGCGCGCTCCTGCGCGCCCACCCCTCGGTCCTGTGGACGCCGCCGGCCAGCCTGAACCTGGCGCCGCTGGAGCTGCCCGAGGCTGAGTCCCCAGAGGAGGCCATCGAGTCGATCGAGCTCAGCGCCGCGGGCCCGGATCAGTTCCATGTGGCGCAGCTCACCGAGCCGACCGCGGCGCCTTTCCCCTCGGGGGCCGCGCTGCGGGCCCGGCTCGACCAGGCGGTGCTGCAGTTCGTGAAGGCGGGCGACCCGGCCGCCGCCCGCGAGCTCTCTTTCCTCTGCGCCGGGCTGGTGTCCCGGCTGCCGGCGGATGACACGCCCGAGTCGCGGCGCTGGCGCCGGCTGTGGCGGCTGGCGGCGGCCTTCTTCGAGGCCCAGGCCCTCGACCCTTCGCTCACCGACCTGCCGGCCAAGCGCAGCGCCTCCCGGCTGCTGGTGGCCTACGCCCAGCAGGCCTCGGCCTCGCTCGCGGATATCGAGGCGCTGGCCCACGACCTGCTCTATGCCTGCGCCGCCACCGGCCCGGTCGACGCCGGGAAGGCGCCCTGCCTCGCCGCCCTGCGGGAAGCCTGCGGCCTGGCCGACGCACCCGCGCTGGACCATCAGTCCGCGCCGTTTGGCCGCTATGACCCGGCGGTATTGGCCCTCGCCCGCAAGCGCCTGGCCGCCGCCCGCGAGGGCTGGGCCGCGCTCTCTGGCGGCGAGGTGCTGCAGCTGCGCGCCACCGTCGACCACCTCGCCTCGGTGGCCGAGGTGCTGCCGCGGCTGCACGAGCCGCTCACGCCACTGGCCCAGGCCTTGTCGTCCGTCGCCGAGCAGCTCGCCGCGCTGGCGGACCCGCCGGCCGCGCCGCTGGCGATGGAGGTGGCCACCGCCATCCTGTTCCTCGAGGCCCTGTGCCAGGACTTCGATCCGCATGACGCCTCGCAGGGCGAGCGCGCGCAGCGCCTGGCGGCCCGCCTCGGCCGGGTGCAGCGCGGCGCCGCGCCCGAGCCGCTGGAGCCCTGGGTCGAGGGCCTGTTCCGACAGGCCAGCGACCGGCAGACCCTGGGCAGCGTGGTCGACGAGCTGCGCGCCAGCCTGGGCGAGCTGGAGAAGGACCTGGACGCCTTCTTCCGCCAACGCGCCGACCGCGCGCCGCTGCAGGCGGCGCCGGGGCGGCTCTCGCAGATGCGCGGTGTGCTCTCCGTCCTCGGCCTGGACCAGGCGGCGCGCGCGGTGCTGCGCATGCGCGACCAGGTGCAGCTCTTGTGGGCCGAGCCCGAGGGGCCGCAAGCGGCGGCCCTGGTCGAGGCGCTGGGCCAGAACCTGGGCGCGCTGGGCTTCCTCATCGACATGCTGCACTACCAGCCGCATCTGGCCCGCGAGCTCTTCGTCTTCGACGAGGCCTCCGGCGAGCTGCGGCCGGTGATGGGGCGGGCGGCGCCTCTGGCGCCCTCCCTGCTGTCGCCGGCTTCTGGGGCGTCCGGCTTGGGTGGTACGGAAGGTCTCGCTGCCCTGGCGCAGGTCCCGCTGGCCGATCCCTTCCTTGTCGACGCCGCGGATCCCGGGGCGCAGCCGGCCCTGGACTTCGTTCTGGACGCCGAGGCCGACGCCTTGGCCGGTCATGCGCCCGAGCCGGTACCTCCGTCGCAGCCGCCGACGCCCGAGCCGCCGGGTCCCCACCTGCCCCCTGTGCCCCCCATGCCGCCAGCCCGCGAGCCGGGGCCGCCACCCGTGCCGGTGGAGGAGCCTGAGCCCGCATCTGGGCCTGCGCTGGAAGCCGTGCCGATGCCTGCGCCGATGCCCGCGCCGATGCCCGCGCCGATGCCCGGTCTGGCACAGGCCCTGGATGGGGTCCTTCCCCCGGTCACCGCGGTCATCGAGCCGGTCGTCGAGCCGGTTGGCGCGGCCGGTGGGGTCGGCCCATTCGACGGCAGCGATGGCGGCGACGCCGAGCTCCGCGCCATCTTCCTCGAGGAGGCGCACGAGGTCCTCGCCAGCGGCCGCGAGGCGCTGGCGGCTCTCTCCCAGTCGCCCGGCGACCTCGCCACCCTGGCCGCCCTGCGCCGGTGCTTCCACACGCTCAAGGGCAGCGCCCGCATGGTCGGCCTCGAGGAATTCGGCGCCGCCGCCTGGTCCCTCGAGCAGTTGCTCAATGCCTGGCTGGCCGAGGCGCGCGCGGCCGACCCGGCGCTGTGCGAGGTGGCGGGGCAGGCCCTGGACGCCCTGGCCCGCTGGGTCCGCGACCTCGCCGCGCTGGGCGAGGGGGATGCGGCGGCCCTGGGCTGGCGCGCCTCCGACGTCACCGGGCCGGTCGAGGCCCTGCGCGCGCGGAGCCAGTCCCGCCCCGAGCCCGCTGCGGGTACGGTCGAAGCGGTGGAGGAAATCCGTGAGGTCGGTCCCCTGCGTATTCCGGCGGGCCTCTTCAACGTCTACCTGCAGGAGGCCGACGAAGATTCGCTGCGCCTGCAGGAGGGGCTGTCGGCCTGGTCCCTCGCGCCGGCCCTGCCGCCTTCGCCCGAGCTCGAGCTGCTGGCGCATTCCCTCGCCGGCAGCTCGGCGACCGTCGGTTTTGCCGGCCTGGCCGACATCGCCCGCCAGCTCGAGCTGGTCTTGCAGCGCCAGCCGCATCGCGCGGTGATGGCCGTGGCGATGGACGCGGGGCACCTGGAAGGCCCGGCGCCGACCGCCGATCTCGCCGACGCCGCTGCCTTGCTGGTCGCCGCCGGCGAGCACGTCCGCCAGCTGCTGCACCAGTTCGCCGCCGGCTTCCTGCGCGAACCGGATGCGGGCTTGCTGGAGCGCCTGCGCCAGCTGGCGAGCCATGAGCCGGCGCAGGCTGTGGACATCGACCTCGGCCAGCTGCAGGACGGCGAGCCCGACCCGATGGTGTTCTCGCTGTTCGAGGAGGAGGCGCTGGAGCTTCTGCCGCGCCTGGACGCCGCGGTGCGTGCATGGGCCGAGCGCCCGGCCGACGCGTCACCGCATGCCGAGGTCCTGCGCCTGCTGCACACCTTCAAGGGCGGCGCGCGGCTCGCGGGCTCGCGGGGGCTGGGGGAGCTCGCCCATGCGCTCGAGTCCGAGGCCGAGGCGCTGCCATCGCCCTCCGATCCCGGTCGCGGTGAGGCGGTGACGGCCCTGTGCCACCGCATCGACCAGCTGCAATCGGCCTTCGAGGCGCTGCGGCTGCGGCAGTCGCCGCCCTCGACATCGGCCCGGGCCGCGGCCGGCATGACGAGCGCGCAGGCGCCTGGGCGTGATGTCCTGGACCGCGGCGCAGGGCTGCCGGCCGGACTCGCCACGCCTTTCCCGGAATCTGCGCACTCGCCCCAGCAGGCTGCGGGATCGATGGCTACCACCGCTGGCGTGGACGCCATGCGGGCGATGAGTCCGCAGGTCCCCGAACAGGCCGCCGATCTTCCCGCCCGCCCCGTCGCCGAGGCAGGTACCTCGTCCTTGATCGAGCTGCCGTCCTCCGGCGCGGGCATGCCGACTGCGTCCCCGTCCTCCGGCGTCGTCCGGGTGCGCGCCCAGCTGCTCGACCGGCTGATGAACCAGGCGGGCGAGGTGATGATCACCGGCGCACGGCTCGAGTCCGCGCTCGGCGGCATGCGTGAAGGCCTGCAGGACCTCTCGTCCAGCGTGGAGCGCCTGCGCCACCAGCTGCGCGAGGCCGAGATCCAGGCCGAGACCCAGATGCAGTCGCGCGCGCCGCAGGGTCCGGCCGCGGCCGGCTTCGACCCGCTGGAGCTCGACCGCTTCACCCGCATGCAGGAGCTCACCCGCAGCATGGCCGAGTCGGTCAACGACATCGCCGCCCTGCAGCGCCAGCTGGCCCGCGCGGTCGACGCCGGCGAGGACGATCTCTCCGCCCAGTCCCGCCAGACGCGTGACCTGCAGCGCGAGCTGCTGCGCACACGCATGCTGGAGTTCGGCTCCATCGCCGAGCGCCTGCGCCGTGTGGTGCGGCAGGCCGCGCAGGACTGCGGCAAGGAGGCCCGGCTCGAGATCGAGGGCGAGTCCCTGGAGATCGACCGCGGCATGCTCGACCGGATGACGCCGGTCTTCGAGCACCTGCTGCGCAACGCGGTGGCCCACGGCATCGAAGCCGCGGTCGCCCGGCGGCGGGCGGGCAAGCCGGCCGCCGGCCTGCTGCGCATCCGCGTCGAGCAGGCAGGCAACGACATCGCCCTGCGCTTCGAGGACGACGGTGCGGGCCTGGACCTGGCGCGCATCGCCGACAAGGCGCGTCGGCTCGGCCTGCAGGACCCCAGCGCCGAACTTTCGCCGCAGGCCGCCGCCGACCTGATCTTCCGCCCCGGCTTCTCGACCGCCTCCAGCGTCTCCGAGCTCGCCGGCCGCGGCGTCGGCCTGGACGTGGTCCGCGCCGAGGTGCAGGCCCTGGGCGGCCGCATCGAGGTCGAGAGCCAGCCGGGCCACGGCTGCTGTTTCCGCTTGCTGCTGCCCCTGACCACCGCGGTCACCCATGTGGTGCTGATGCGTTGCGGCACCCTGCGTTTCGGCGTGCCGGCCAGCCTGGTCGAAACCGTGCTGCGCAGCGAGCCCCAGGTCCTGGCCGAGGCGCAGGCCCGCGGCCACTGGCGGGTGGAGAGCCCGGGGGAGGGCGGGGTGAACGTGCCCTTCTTCTGGGGCGGCGCCTTGTTGCGCGCCTCGCGCGCCAGCCAGGAGTCTGCGGGTCGCGCGGTGCCGGTGGCCCTGCTGCAGAGCGCGGCCCAGCGCCTGGCGCTGCAGGTCGACGAGGTGCTGGGGCACCGCGAGGTGGTGGTCAAGCACCTCGGCCCCCAGCTGGCCCGGCTCCCGGGCCTGGCGGGCATGACGGTGCTGGCCTCGGGCGAGGTGGTGCTGATCTACAACCCGGTGGCGCTGGCGGCCATCTACGGCGAACGGGCCCGGCAGTTCGCGGCCGGAGAGGGTGGGTCCGGCGCGGAGGCGGGCAGCGCTCTGCCTGCCAGCGGCGACAGGGTCTCGGCCGAGGCAGGAGAGACGGCAAGTGATCGCGCCACGCAGCCGCCCCTGATCCTGGTGGTGGACGACTCGCTCACCGTGCGCCGCGTCACCCAGCGCCTGCTGCAGCGCGAGGGCTACCGGGTCGCGCTGGCTGCCGACGGGCTGCAGGCGCTCGAGCGTCTGGCGCAGGAGGCGCCGGCCCTGGTGCTGTCCGACATCGAGATGCCTCGCATGGACGGGTTCGAGCTGGCCCGCCACCTGCGGGGTGACCCGCGCTGGTCGGGCCTGCCTCTGGTGTTCATCACCTCACGCACCGCGCCCAAGCACCGCGAGCATGCCGAGTCCCTCGGCGTGGATCACTACCTGGGCAAGCCCTATGCGGAGGACGAGCTGCTCGCGTTGTGCCGGCGGTATGCGCTGTCGGTGCAGGCCGGGCAGGCTGGGCAAGCCGGGCAAGCCGGGCAAGGGGCGTCGGCCGCGCCGTGAAGCGGCCCTGGCGACACCGCCGCCCCCGCCCATCGGTTCCGGCCTTCAGGCCGACGCCGCAGGCTTCTTCACCACCGCATAGCGCTGCAGCGTCTTCTCCCGCGCCTCGTCGTGGGCGACGACGGGCATCGGGTAGTCCTTGCCCAGCACGAGGCCGGAGGCGGCCAGCTCCAGCGGCGAGGCTTCCCAGGGTGCATGCACCGCCTGCGCCGGCAGGTTCGCCAGCTGCGGCAGGTAGCGCAGGATGAACTTGGCCTCGGGGTCGAACTTCCGGCTCTGGCTCACCGGGTTGAAGATGCGGAAGTAGGGCTGCGCGTCGCAGCCCGAGGAACTGGCCCACTGCCAGCCGCCGTTGTTGGCGGACAGGTCGAAGTCGTTCAGGTGCAGCGCGAAGTAGCGCTCGCCCCAGCGCCAGTCCAGGCCCAGGTCCTTGGTGAGGAAGCTGGCCACCACCATGCGCAGGCGGTTGTGCATGTAGCCGGTCTGATTGAGCTGCAGCATCGCCGCGTCCACCAGCGGGTAGCCGGTGCGGCCCTCGCACCAGGCCTCGAACAGCGCCTGCGCGTGCTTGCCGTGCTCCCAGCGGATGTGGTCGTACTCGGGCCGGAAGCTGTGGCTCTTGCCCTCGGCGTCGACCACATGCGGGAAGTTGGCCAGCACCTGGAAGTAGAAGTCGCGCCAGATCAGTTCGCTGAGCCAGGTCTGGGCGCCGGCGTCTCCCTGCAGCATCCGTGCATGGGCCTCGCGCGCCAGCTCGCGGACCGAGATGGTGCCGAAGCGCAGGTGCACGCTCAGGTAGCTGGGGCCGCGTTTGGCCGGGAAGTCCCGCGCCTCCTGGTAGTGGGCGAGGTGGGGCAGGAAGGTCTCGAACAGCTGGCGCGCGCCCCGCAGGCCCACCGGCAGAGGCAGCGTGGACAGGTTGGTCTTCTCGAAGCCGATGTCCGCCAGCGCCGGCACCGGCTGGCGCCATTTGGCCGGCTGGGGCGCCAGGGCCCCCGCATGCCGCTCCACCGGGTAGGCGCGCAGGTAGAAGCCGTCGCCGGCCGCCTGCAGCTTGGCCAGCCAGGCGTTCTTGTAGGGGGTGAAGACCGCGTAGGGCTTGCCCGCCTGCGTGAGCACTTCCTCGCGCTCGAAGATGCACTGGTCCTTGGCGGTGTGCAGGGCGATGCCCCGCTCGGCCAGGGCGCCGCGCACCGCGGCGTCGCGGGCGATGGCCTGCGGCTCGTAGTCGTGGTTGGCGAAGACCGACTGCACGCCCAGGGCCTGGGCCAGCTTCGGAATCTCGTCGGCCGCCACCGCGTGGCGCACGATCAGGCCGGCGTGGTCGGCGTCGGCGACGCCGGCCGACCGGGCCAGGTCCCGCAGGGCCTCGTCCAGTTGCGCCAGGGACTCGCGGATGAACTCCACCCGCCGGTCCTGACGGGGCAGGGCGTCGAGGATGGCCTTGTCGAAGACGAAGACCGCGTGCAACTGGCGGCAGGCGCGCAGGGCGTGGTAAAGGGCGGCGTTGTCCTGGGTGCGCAGGTCGCGGCGGAACCACATCAGGCCGGCGGCGTACTGCTTGTCCTGCGGGGGCGGTGTCATGGGCCCGGAGTATCGGCCAAGCCGCGCCGGGCGGCCGGCCTGGGGCCATTCGGCGGGCCATGGCCGACCCTCCGCCTTCCCGGCCGCTCCCGGCTGCGTAAAATCGGGGGCATGTCCGCCGATGCCGCCCCGATCAACCTCACGCATCACTTCCTGATCGCGATGCCCGGGCTGCAGGACCCCTCCTTCTCCCGCAGCGTGGTCTACCTGTGCGAGCACAGCGCCCGCGGCGCCCTGGGCCTGATGATCAACAAGCCCAGCGACATCCGGCTCAAGCAATTGTTCGACAAGGTCGACCTGCCCCTGCAGCGCGAGGACCTGGTCGACGCCCCGGTGTTCCAGGGCGGCCCGGTCTCCACCGAGCGTGGCTTCGTGCTCCATGAGGCGGTCTTCGCCGGCGAGGACCGGCCCGAGGACAGCGTCTACGCCTCCACCATGACCATTCCCGGCGGCCTCGAAATGACCACCTCCAAGGACGTGCTCGAGGCCCTGTCCACCGGCGCCGGCCCCCGCAAGGTGCTGATCTCCCTGGGCTATGCCAGCTGGGGCGAGGGCCAGCTCGAGTCCGAGATCGCCGAGAACAGCTGGCTCACCGTCGGCGCCGACAAGGCCGTCATCTTCGACACGCCGGTCGAACAGCGCTACGACAAGGCGCTGTCCCTGCTGGGCCTGCAGGCCTGGATGCTGTCTTCCGAGGCGGGCCACGCGTGAGCGACTCCCTCGCGTCCGCCGTCCCTGCCTCGTTCCAGTCCTTTCTTTCCTTCGATTTCGGGGCCAGGCGCACCGGCGTGGCCTCGGGCAACCGCCTGATGGAAGCGGCCACGCCCCTGCGCACCATCGTCGCCGAGGCCAAGGACGACCGCCTCGCGCAGGCCGAGGCCCGGGTGCGCGAGTGGCGGCCCGACGCCCTGGTGGTGGGCGTGCCGTTCCACCCCGACGGCGCGCCCCACGACAATACCGCCCGCGCCCGCAAGTTCGCCCGCCAGCTGCGCGAGCGATGCAAGCTGCCGGTGTACGAGGTCGATGAGCGATACAGCACCACCGAGGCCCTGGCCGGTGGCGCGCGGGATGCCGATGCGGCCGCGGCCTGCATCATCCTGGAGCAGTTTCTGAGGAGTTTGAAATGAACATGGCCAAGAGTGGCGCCCTGGTGCTGGACGCCGAGGCGCTCTATGCCGAACTGCGCCGCGCGGTGCAGCCGCTGGTCGCCGGCGGCGTGAAGTTGGTGGGCGTCACCTCCGGCGGCGCCTGGCTGGCCGAGCGCCTGCACCAGGACCTGGGCCTGGCGGGCAAGCCGGGCGTGATTTCTTCCGTCATGCACCGCGACGACTTTTCCCGTCGGGGCCTGGCCAGCGGCGGTGCGCAGACCCAGCTGCCTTTCGACGTCGAGGGCGCGGACATCCTGCTGCTCGACGACGTGCTCTACACCGGCCGCACCATCCGCGCGGTGCTCAATGAGCTGTTTGACTACGGCCGCCCGGCCCGCGTGCAGCTGGCCGTGCTGGTCGACCGCGGCGGCCGCGAGCTGCCGGTGGCCGCCGACATCGCCTGCGCCCGCGTCGCCCTGCCGGCCGGCCAGTCCCTGGCCCTGGCGCGTGACGCCGCCGGCGCCTTCAGTTTTCAGGTGGAGGGGGCCTGATCCATGCTGTCCAAGCGCAATCCGCAACTCAATAAGAACGGTGAGCTGATTCACCTGCTCTCGACCGAGGGCCTCTCGCGCAACATCCTCACCCACATCCTCGACACCGCGTCGAGCTTCGTGAGCGTGAGCGACCGAGAGGTCAAGAAAGTGCCGCTCCTGCGAGGCAAGAGCGTCTTCAACCTGGACATCGCCCGGTCCTCCGCGGCCAAGGGCGAGTCGCTGCTGGACACCATTGCCAACCTCTCGGCGATGGCGGCCGACATCTTCGTGGTGCGCCACAGCGAGTCAGGCGCGCCCTACCTGATCGC
This sequence comes from uncultured Ramlibacter sp., assembly GCA_964501495.1. Classification (GTDB taxonomy): domain Bacteria; phylum Pseudomonadota; class Gammaproteobacteria; order Burkholderiales; family Burkholderiaceae_C; genus Ramlibacter. The sequence goes on along the minus strand of CAZCTU010000022.1, from coordinate 397 downwards.
GCAGCACGTCGCCCCGCATGTGCACGTGGTCAACGCCGGCGACGGCCGGCACGCGCACCCGACCCAGGGCCTGCTGGACATGTACACCATCCGGCACTACAAGAAGGACTTCACCAACCTCACCGTCGCCATCGTCGGCGACGTGCTGCACTCGCGCGTGGCCCGCTCGGACATCCACGCGCTCACCACCCTGGGCTGCCCCGAGGTGCGGGTGGTCGGTCCCAAGACCCTGGTGCCCGGCGACATGCGCGAGATGGGCGTGCGCGTCTTCCACGACCTCGAGGAAGGCATCCGCGGCTGCGACGTGGTGATCATGCTGCGCCTGCAGAACGAGCGCATGTCGGGTGCGCTGCTGCCAAGCTCGCAGGAATTCTTCAAGAGCTTTGGCCTCACGCCC
>CAZCTU010000021.1:0-13417 GCA_964501495.1 uncultured Ramlibacter sp. | reverse complement strand
TGCCCAGCGCGCCCGGCTCCGTCGACACCACCGGTGTTAGCGCCTACAACCCCGAGAAGGCCAAGGCCCTGCTGAAGGAAGCCGGTGTCACCAACCTCGAGCTGACCATCACCCTGCCCCCGCCGCCTTACGCGCGCCAGGGTGGCGAGGTCATCGCGGCCATGCTGGCCAAGGTGGGCATCACTGCCAAGCTGCAGAACGTCGAGTGGGCGCAGTGGCTGTCGGGCGTGTACGGCAACAAGAACTACGACCTGACCATCATTTCTCACGTCGAGCCCTTCGACCTGGGCAACTTCGCCAAGCCCGACTACTACTGGAACTACCAGTCGCCCAAGTTCAACGACCTGTACACCAAGTACAAGAACACGCCCCGCGCCCAGGACCGCAACAAGCTGCTGGCCGACATCCAGAAGCTGCTGGCCGACGACTGCGTGCACGGCTTCCTGTACCAGCCGCAATGGGTGTCGGTGGCCAACAAGGGCGTGCGCGGCCTGTGGAAGGACATGCCGGTCTTCGTGAACGACCTGTCCACCATGGGCTGGGCCTGAGCGGCAGCCTCCCCGGAGCAGTACCCGCGTGACGGCATTGCATGACCTGTCGGCCACCGAGATGGTGGCCGGCTACCGCGCGGGCACGCTCTCGCCGGTGGACGTGACGGAGTCGGTCCTGGCGCACATCGGGCGCTGGGAGCCGCACATCCAGGCGCTGTATCGCCCCCCGACCCGGCCCTGGGCCGAGTCGGCGTTGGCGCAGGCCCGCGAGAGCGAGGCGCGCTGGCGCGCCGGCCGGCCCCTGGGCCCGATCGACGGGGTGCCGCTCACGCTCAAGGAAAACATCGCCACCGAGGGCGACCCCATGCCCCTGGGCACCCGCGCGGTGCCGCTCACCCCGCAGCCGGCCGACGCGCCGGCCGCCGCCCGGGTGCGCGAAAGCGGCGGCGTGCTCCTGGCCAAGACCACCATGCCCGACTACGGCATGCTGTCCTCGGGCCTCTCGAGCTTCCACCCGCTCACGCGCAACCCCTGGGACCTGCGCATGAACCCGGGCGGCTCCAGCGCCGGCGGCGGCGCGGCGGCGGCGGCCGGCTACGGCCCGCTGCACGTGGGCACCGACATCGGCGGGTCGCTGCGCCTGCCGGCGAGCTGGTGCGGCGTCTACAGCCTCAAACCCAGCCTGGGCCGCATCCCCATCGACCCGCCCTACATCGGCCGTGTCGCCGGACCCATGACCCGCACCGTCGCCGACGCGGCCCTGTTCATGCAGGTGCTCTCGCGCCCCGACTGGCGCGACGCGATGAGCCTGCCGGCGCAGGACATCGCCTGGCAGCAGGCCGAGGCCGGCCCTGAGCGCCTCAAGGGCCTGCGCATCGGCCTTCTGATGGAAGCCGGCTGCGGCATGCCAGTGGCGCCCGAGGTGGCGGCCGCGGTGCAGGCCGCGGCCCGCCTGTTCGAGCAGGCCGGCGCGCGGGTGGAGCCGATGAAGCCCTTCATGACCCCGGCCCTGCTGGACGGCATGGACCACGCCTGGCGCATGCGCTCGCATGTGGACCTGCAGGCGCTCACGCCGGCGCAGAAGGACAGCATCCTGCCCTTCATCCGCGCCTGGGCCGACAGCGCAGAGGGCATGGACGGGCCCTCGGTGTTCCGGGCCTTCCACCAGTTCCACCTGACCCGCGTGGCCGCGGTCCAGGCCTGCCAACCCTACGACTACGTGCTCTCACCGGTGTCGCCGGTCACCACCTACCCGGCCGAGTGGGCCATGCCCACCAACGACCCGATGCGGGCGATGGCGCACATCGGCTTCACCGTGGCCTTCAACATGTCCGAGCAGCCGGCGGCCTCGATCAACTGCGGCTACAACGAAGCCGGCCACCCGATCGGCCTGCAGATCGTCGGCCAGCGCTTCGACGACCTGGGGGTGCTGCAGGTGTCCTCGGCCTTCGAGAAGATCCGCGGGCCGCAGCGGGCCTGGCCGCAGCCGCCGGCGAACTGATCACGCCAAGCAAAAAGAAAACGGGCCGCGAGGCCCGTTTTGCTTGGGGGGGTTGGAGAGGAATCAGCTGCCCCGGTTGGCCCTCACCTTGGCCAGCAGCTTTTCCTGCACCCCCGGCGAGACGAACTTGTCGACCTCGCCGCCGAGCGAGGCGATCTCGCGCACGAAGGTGGAGCTGATGAACTGGTACTTGTCGCCCGGGGTGAGGAAGACGGTCTCCACCTGGGGCATGAGGCTGCGGTTCATGCCCGCGAGCTGGAATTCGTAGTCGAAGTCGGTGACGGCGCGCAGGCCGCGCACCATGGCCTTAGCGCCGCGGGCGACCACGAAGTCGCGCATCAGGCCGGAGAAGCTCTCGACCTGCACCTTCGGGTAGGGCTTGACCGCCTCGCGCACCATGTCCATGCGCTCCTCGAGGCTGAACAGGGCCTTCTTGTGGTGGCCGGCGGCCACCGCCACGATGACCGTGTCAAAGAGCTGGGTGGCGCGGCGCACCACGTCCTCGTGGCCCAGGGTGATGGGGTCAAAGGTGCCGGGATAGACGGCGATCACGGATTGGGCCACGGCGGTCTCCTGATGCTGGGGCTGTTCGCACGCGCCCCGGCAGGGCCAGGACTTCTTTTGCGCCGGATTATGGGGCCTGCCGCGGACCGGCTACGCCAGGTCCACCCGCTCGAACAGGTGGGCGTGCACCGCGCCGGCCTTGAGGTGCCGGCGCAGGACGAGGCCCGGCGGAACCTGGGCATCGTCCGCTGCCCCCTCCCCCCAGGCCTGGGCCGCCTCCAGGTACAGCCACCCGCCGGGCTTGAGGACTGGCAGGGCCGCGGCGAGGGCCGGGGCGTGCAGGCCGGCGTCGAAGGGCGGGTCCAGCAGGACCAGGTCCAGGCTGGCCGGCGCCTGCCGCCGCAGCACGTCGATGCCGCTGGCACGGGCCACCTGCACCGCCGCGGCCGCGCCCTCGAGGCGCTGCACCACCGCCTGCAGGTCGCGCGCCTGCGCGGCGTCCTGTTCGACCAGGGTGACGCGGGCCGCGCCGCGCGAGGCGGCCTCCAGGCCCAGCGCGCCGGAGCCGGCGAAGGCGTCGAGTACCTGCCAGCCGGAGAGGTCCTGCCCCAGCCAGTTGAACAGGGTCTCGCGCACCCGGTCGGGCGTGGGCCGCAGGCCGGGGCGGTCGGCCACCGGCAGGCGGGTGCGCTTCCACTGCCCGCCGATGATGCGGACCTCGTGCGCGGCGCGGCGCGGCGCGGAGGGCGCCGGGCGGGACGCGGAAGGGCGTGGCGTGGAGGAGCGGGCCATGGGCCGAGCTTAACGGCTCGCACCCACCGTGACGGTGGCCATGCGGCCAGGCTGCAGCGCGCGGGCGAAGGCGGCGCGCACCTGCTCGCGGGTCACGGCCTGCACGCGGGCGGTCCAGGTGTCGAGGTAGTCCAGGGGCAGTTCGTTCCAGGCGATCGCCGCCACGTTGTCACGCAGCTTGGCGTTGGAGTCGATGCGCAGGGCGAAGCCGCCGACCAGGTTGCCCTTGGCGGCCTCGAGCTCGGCCTCGGTCGGCCCCTCGGCCACGAAGCGCGCAAGCTCGGCCCGCACCACCTGCAGCGCCTGCTGCGCCTGGTCGGGGCGGGTCTGAAGGCCGACCCAGAAGGCCCCCGGCTGCAGCGCCGCCGAGAAGCTGCTGTAGACGCTGTAGGACAGGCCCCGCTTCTCCCGCACCTCGTGGGTCAGGCGGGAGACGAAGCCGCCGCCGCCCAGGGTGTAGTTGCCCAGGAGGATGGGGAAGTAGTCCGGGTCGCTGCGGCGGATGCCGGGCTGGCCCACCAGCACATGGGCCTGGGCCGAGGCGAAGGGAATGTCGATCTGCGCCGGCGCGGCCAGGGGCCGGACCTCGGGCAGCGGCGGCAGCGGCTCGCAGCGGCCGCCCTCGGAGGCCGGCAGGCGCGAGAGCAGCTCGGCGGCGATGCGGTCGGCCTGCGCGCGGGTGACCGCGCCCACCAGGGTGACCCTGGCGCGGCAGGCCTGCAGGTGGCGGCCGTGGAATTCGCGCATGTCGGCGACGGTGATGGCCCGCAGCGAGTCCTCGGTCACCATCCGGCCATAGGGGTGGTCACCGAAGACCGCCGGGTACCAGGCGCGCGAGGCGACGGTGGACGGCCGGGTGAGCGACTCGCGCAGCGAGGCGATGCCGCGCGCCTGGTCGCGGGCCCACAGACCGGCCGGGAAGGACGGCTCGCCGAGCTGGCGCGAGGCCAGGGCGACGGCGCGCGCCAGCAGCGCCGGGTCGGTGAGTGAGCGCAGGGTGGCGGAGAAACGGTCCTCGCTGGCGCCCACGCCGAAGCCGGCGCCGAGGTCGGCCCAGGCCTCGCCGATGGCGTTCTCGTCCATCGCGCCGTCGTAGGGACCGGCCGATCCGGCGTTCGCGGCCGCGCCGCGCCGCGGGTCGCGCGGGGCGATGCCGTTGTCCAGGTTGGAGGCCATCACGCTGGCGAGGCCCGCGCGGGCAGCAGGGTCGCGGCGCTGGCCGGCGTCGAAGTCGATCTGTACATCGACCATGGGAATGGCGGGGCTCTCGACCAGATAGACGCGGGCGCCCGAGGGCTGCACCCAGTGCTGGATCGGGAGCGTGGCCCAGGCCGGGGGGGCAGCCAGGAGGCCCGCGAGCAGGAAGGACGACAGGGACAGGGGAAGTCGGGACATGGGGACGTTCCTTCAGTGGCGCAGGCCGGTGGCGGCGGGCGAGGCAGGGCGGGCCGCCTGCGGGTCACGTGCAGTCTGGGCGTCGCGCGGCGTGGGCCGCAGGATGCCGACCGTCAAACGGTCATCCCCGAAGTAGCGCGCGGCCACCGATTGCACCTGGGCCGGAGTGACCGACTGCAGGCGCTCGATCAGGCGCTCGCTGAAGTCCAGCGGCAGGCCGGCGACCCAGAAGCTGCCCAGCTCGCGGGCCTGGCTGAAGACCGCGTCGAGCTTGAAGACCTGGCTGGCCACCCACTGGGTCTTGATGCGCGCCAGTTCAGCGGGCGCGACACCTTCGCGGGCGACGCGAGCCACCTCGGCGCGCAGGGCCGCCTCGACCTGTTCGGGCGTCTTGCCCGCGGCCGGCACCGCGGTGAGGGTGAAGAGTTGCGGGCCGCGGCCCCACAGGCCGTTGTCCGCGCTGGCGCTGTCGGCCACGCGGTCGGGCCCCTGTGTGAGCGCGCGGTCCAGGCGCGCGCCGGCATAGCCGTCGAGGACGGCGGCCAGCATGGACAGGGCCAGGGCGTCGTCGTGGTCCGGCGTGGACTCGAGCGAGGCCAGGCGCGGCACCCGGAAGGACAGGGCGACCACTGCCTGTTCGGCGGGTGCCTTCACCTCGATGCGGCGCAGCCCCGCCTGCGGCGGCTCGTCCGAGGGCTTGCGCGCCGGCACCGCGGCGGCAGGGATACGGCCGTAGGTGGCGCGGGCCAGGGCCAGCACCTGCGCGGGGTCGACGTCACCCACCACCACCACCGCGGCGTTCGCGGGGACGTACCAGCGCTTGTGGAAGGCGCGAGCGTCGTCGGGGGTCATCGCGTCGAGGTCGGCCATCCAGCCGACGATGGGGCGGCGGTAGGGCGAGGCCTGGAAGGTGGCGGCGTTGAGCGCCTCCCACAGGCGCGCGCGCGGCGAGTCCTCGGTCCGCAGGCGCCGCTCCTCCTTCACCACCTCGATCTCCTTGCGGAACTCCTCGTCGGGCCAGCGGCTGTTGGCGAAGCGGTCGGCCTCGAGGCGCATCACCTCCTCGAGGCGGTGCGAAGGAATCTGCTGGAAGTAGCCGGTGGAGTCGCGCGAGGTGAAGGCGTTCTCGCGCCCGCCCAGGGCAGCGACCCGGCGGGAGAACTCGCCCGCGGCCACGGTGGGCGTGCCCTTGAACATCATGTGCTCGAGCACGTGGGCCACGCCGCTGGTGCCGTCGACCTCGTCCATCGAGCCGACCCGCACCCACAGCATGTGGACCGCGGTGGGCGCGCGCCGGTCGGGCCGCACGAAGAGGGTGAGGCCGTTGTCCAGCCGGTACTGGTGGACGGTGGGGGTGGCGCTGGCACGTGCGGCCCCCGGCTGCGAGGCGGTCGTGGCGGCACGGGCCGCCGGCTGGACTGGCTGGGCCTGCTGGGCCGGGGTCGTGGGCGCCGATGCGGCACCTGCGGTCTGTGCCCCGGCGGGCGCGAAAGCCGCCTGGGCCAGGGAGAGCGCCAGGGCCGCAGCCATCTTCAAGAGGTGTTTCATAGAATCGTGCGAGTTCGCAAAGCCCATCGATGTTCAGCTTCTTCCGGAAAAAACCACCTGCCCCGCCGGCGCCCCAGGCCCCTGAGCCCAAGGCCGCACCCGCTGCCACTGCGGCGCCCGCGGCTCCGTCGGCACCAGCGTCCGGCCCGGAAGGCACCGCCGCGGCGGCCACCGCCGGGGTCTCCGAGGCGGCCTCCCCGGCCTCCGCTCCAAGCCCGGCGCGTTCCGCCGGCGGCCTGATCGGCACCGCCCTGGGCCAGGCCCTGCCCGTACCGCCTGCGCCGGCCGCGCCGGCCGCCACGCCGGAAGCCGCCCCCGAGTCTGCCACCGCCGCGAAGGCCCCGCGGGCCGGCTGGTTCAGCCGCCTGAGCGCCGGCCTGCGCAAGACCGGCTCGAGCATCGGACAGGTCTTCACCGGCGCGCGCATCGACGAGGACCTGTACGAGGAGCTCGAGTCCGCCCTGCTCATGGCCGACACCGGCGTGGCCGCCACCGAGTGGCTGCTGGCCGAGGTGCGGCGCAAGGTGCAGGGCACCGGCGCCAGCAGCCCGGCGCAGGTGCGCAACATTCTGGTCGACCTGCTCACGCAGCTGCTGCAGCCGCTGGAAAAGTCCCTGGTCATCGGCCAGCAGCAGCCCACGGTGATCATGGTGGCCGGTGTCAATGGCGCAGGCAAAACCACATCGATTGGCAAACTGACCAAGCACCTGGCCGATGCCGGCGCCAGCGTGCTGCTGGCCGCGGCCGACACCTTCCGCGCCGCCGCGCGCGAGCAGCTGGCGGTCTGGGCCGAGCGCAACACCGTCGAGATCGTGAGCCAGGCCGGCGGCGACCCGGCCGCGGTGAGCTTCGACGCGGTCAGCGCCGGCCGCGCCCGCGGCAAGGACGTGGTCCTGGTCGACACCGCCGGCCGCCTGCCCACGCAGCTCCACCTGATGGAGGAGCTCAAGAAGATCAAACGGACGATCGCGAAAGCAGGCGAGGCCGATGCCCGTGCCGCCGCCGGGCCGTCCCAAGGCGGCACAGCCCCCTCGGGGGGCAGCGACACGGCGCCAGCCGGGAGCGTGGGGGCCTCGATCCCGCCGCATGAAGTCTTGTTGGTGATCGACGGCAACACCGGCCAGAACGCGCTGGCCCAGGTGAAGGCCTTCGACGCCGCCCTGGGCCTGACCGGCCTGGTGGTGACCAAGCTGGACGGCACCGCCAAGGGCGGCGTGCTGGCCGCCATCGCCCAGTGGGGCCAGGAACGCGCCAAGGCCCAGCCGGGCACGGGCCCGGTGCCGGTCTACTTCATCGGCGTGGGCGAGAAGCTCGAGGACCTGGAAACCTTCAACGCCCGCGAGTTCGCGCTGGCGCTGCTGGGGCAGGACGCGCCGGCCGCCTGAGCGACAACCTTGCCAGGGGGACTGGCAAATTATTATCAACCGTTGATAATCTAGGCCGCCATGCGCGAAGACGCTGGCCTGGCCACCCTCCTCGATCTCCACGACCAGGTCATCGACCAGGGCCAGGGCTTCTGGGTGCGCATCGAAGCCTGGCGGGTGGAACCCGGGCGGCACATTCCGCACGGCATCCGGTATTCATTGACGCTGCATGAACCCTACGGCAAACGCATCCTGGGCTACGACAACGCCCATGCGGTCAAGCCGCCCGGCCGCCACAAGTTCGCGGGCACCCGCCTGCCCTACGACCACCGGCACCGGCACGCAAGCGACAAGGGTGTCCCGTATGCATTCCGGGACGCGCACCAGTTGTTGGTCGACTTCTTCACCGAGGTCGACCGGGTCTTGAAGGAAGTCCAGGCACCATGAAGGCCATCGTCATCGGAATCCTGCCGCAGGCGCGCATCCGGGAGCGCATGCTGGCCATCGCGCGGGGCGAATACAAGCCGCGCCCCGGCGAGCCGCGCATCTGGTTCACCTCCATGCGGTCCCTGGCCGAGGTCCTGAGCGACGAGAACCGCGCCTTGCTGCGCATCATCCGGGAAGCCAAACCCGCATCCATCACCTCGCTGGCGGACATGACGGGACGCAAGCCCGGCAATCTCTCGCGCACGCTCAAGACCATGTCCAACTACGGTTTCGTCGAGATGCGCCGCGAGAACCGCCAGGTGCGGCCGATCGCCAAGGCTACCGAGTTCCGGATCGTCGCCTGAGACCGGCAGGAACCCGTTCAGAGCGCCGCCTCAGCGCGCCGCCTCAGCGCGCCGTCTCAGCGCCCCATCACCCAGCGCGCGGCGACGCTGAGGCCGTCGACCAGCAGCACCTGCAGCAGCATCGCCGCCAGCACCGCGCTGGTCTCCGCCATCTGGAAGAGGCCCAGGTGGAAGGCCAGCATCTGGCCCAGGCCGCCGGCGCCCACCACCCCCAGCACCGCGGCGGCGCGGATGTTGTTCTCCCAGCGATAGAGGGTGTAGCTCACGAGTTGCGGCAGCACCTGCGGCAGGGTGGCGTACAGCAGCACGCGCCCCTCACCCACGCCGCGCGCGCGCAAGGCGAAGGCCGGGCCCTCGGGGGCGTTCTCGATCGCCTCGGCAAACAGCCGCCCGAGGACGCCGGTGGTGTGCAGGGCTAGCGCCAGGGTGCCCGCCAGTGGCCCCAGGCCGGCGGCGATCAGCAGGAGCGCCGCCCACATCAGCTCGGGCACGCTGCGCAGGGCGTTGAGCACCAGGCGGGTGAGGACGCGCCAGCGCGCCGGGTCGGCCGCGTGGGTGCGGCTCGCGGGCAGCGCCAGCAGCAATCCGAACAGGGCCGCGAGCAGGGTGCCCACCACCGACATCGCCAGCGTCTCCAGCGTCGCCGGCAGCAGCCGGGCGAGAAAGCGCGGGTCGGTGCTAGGCGCGAGCAGCTCGCCCAGGAAGCGGCCCATGCGGGCCGGGGCGTCGCCCGCGAAGAGGCGCGCCCATTGCAGGTCCAGGGTGGCGAAGCTCGCGACCACCAGCGCCACGAGGGCAACGAGGAAGCCAAGCGCCTGGCGGCGCGCGCGGGTGAACTGCGGGTCGCGTGTCATCGCGTTCACCCCAGCATCCGCCGCAGGAAGGCGCTCAGTCGATCAGTCAGGGCCACCAGCAACACGAAGACGAGGAGCAGCGTCGCCACCTCGGCGCCGTTGAACATCTTCATCGAGTTGTCCATCTGCTGGCCCAGGCCGCCGGCGCCGACGAAGCCCAGCACCGCCGAGGAGCGGATCGCGCATTCCCAGCGATAGACGGTGTAGCTGGTGAGTTCCGCCGCGTTCTGCGGCAGCAGGCCATAGAAGAAGGCCTGCAGGCGGCTGGCGCCATTGCGCATCAGGGCGACTGCGGCCTGGCCGTCGCCGCTTTCCAGGATCTCGGCGTAGACCTTGCCCAGCATGCCGGCGTAGGTGAGCGCGATGGCCAGCACGCCGGCAGTGGGGCCGAGGCCGACCACCCGCACGAAGACCAGGGCCCAGATCAGTTCGGGCACGCTGCGCAGGACGACCAGCACCGCCCGCACCGCCCAGCGCAGCGCCGAAGGCACCGTCGCCATGCGGCCGGTGAGGGCGGAGAGCGAGAGCGTGCGCACCGCCAACAGCGCCAGAGGCACCGCCGCCACCATGCCCAGGGCCAGGCCGGCGGTGGCGATCGCCACGGTGCGCCAGGTCTCGCGTGCGACCAGGGCGAGGAACTCGCCGTCGAGCCGTGGCGGCACGAAGTCCTTCAGGAAGCGCAGCGTCGGCCGCAGGCTGTCCTCGTCCAGCAGCACCCAGGGCTTGAACTCCGCGATGACCAGGAGCGGCCACAGGGCCGCGGCCGCCGCCAGCGTCCAGAACAGGCGCGGTTGCCAGGCCGGGTCGCGCAAGGCGGGCGTATGGCCCCCGGCCGCGGCACCAGCACCAGCAGGCAGGGGATGCGGCGCGTTCATGCCTCGACCCTCAGCGGCACTGCATCACCACCGGCGCTGCGGCCGGCGCGGGCTCGCTGGCGACCGGCGCCGGGCCGCCCTCGAGCTCCTCGAGGTGATGGGCGTAGAGCGCACGAAGCCGCTCGGGCGTGACCTCGGCGGCCGGCAGGTCGAAGGCCAGCTGCCCGTCCTGCAGCCCGATCACCCGCGGAAACCAGCGCAACGCCATCGGCACCTGGTGCAACGTGCACACGAGCGTGGCGCCCTGCTCGCGCGCCGCGCCGGTCAGCGCCTGCATCGCCTGGTCGGCCCGCGCCGGGTCCAGCGCGGACAAGGGCTCGTCGACCAGCAGCAGGCGTGCATGCGCCACCAGGGCACGGGCCAGGCCCACCCGCTGGCGCTCACCGCCGGAGAGGCGGTCGACCCGAGAGAACAGCTTCTCGGCCAGGTCGAAGCGGGCCAGGGCCGCCTCGGCCTCGCCAATCGCGCTCGGATAGACCAGGCTGCGCAGGCTCTCCCACAGCCCCATGCGGGGCAGGCGTCCGGCCAGCACCGAGGTGACCACGCGCTGGCGCGGCGGCAGGGGCGGCACCTGGGGCGCGAGGAAGCCCTCGGCGCGCAGGCGGCGCAACTGCCGCGGCGACAACGTCCAGGGGTCGGCGCCGTCCAGGCGCAGGTGGCCCGCCGCCGGGCGCAGTGCGCAGGCCAGACCCAGCAGCAGGCTGGTCTTGCCGGCGCCCGAGGGGCCAATCACCGCCACCTGCTCGCCCGCCCCAATGGCCAGGGACAGCGGCCCCAGCGCCGGCGCGGCCTCACGCGGGGCGGCCGGGTGGCGCAGGGCCAGCCCGTCCAGTTCCAGCCGCATTACTTGATGAGGCCGGCGTTGCGGCCCGCCGCCTCGATGCCCTTGTAGTTGGACGCCTGGGTCGGCACGAAGCGGGTGGCACGCTGCAGCTCGAGGATCTCGCGGCCCTCGGGCGTGGCCTTGGACAGGTCCAGGAAGGCCTTGGCCAGCTTCTCACGCTGGGCGGCCGGCATATCGGCATGGACCGTCCAGTTGTAGTCGAAGTAGGGCGGGGTGGTGAAGAACACGCGCACCTTGGCCGGGTCGACCTTCTTGTCCTCGACCAGCTTGTCCCACACCGAGATGTTGAGGGCGCCGGCGTCGACCTTGCCCGAGGCCACCGCGGCGACGGTGGCGTCATGCGCGCCGGAGAAGGCCACGCGCTTCAAGTCCTTCTCGGGGTCGATGCTGGCGGCGAGCAGGAAGCTGCGCGGCATCAGGTGGCCCGAGGTGCTGGAGGCCGAGCCGAAGCTGAGGGTCTTGCCCTTGAGGTCGGCCAGGGTCTTGATCCTGTCGTCAGTGGTGATGAAGACCGAGCGGAACCGGGTGTCCTCCTCGCGCTGCACCAGGGGCACGGCCTTGCCGCCGGAACGCAGCAGGGCCTGCACGAAGGTGAAGCCGCCGAACCAGACCAGGTCGACCTGCTGGCTGGCCAGGGCCTCGACCGCAGCGGCGTAGTCGGTGACGGGCACGTAGTCGGCCTTCATCCCCATCTTCTGCTCCAGGTACTTGACCAGGGGCGCGGCCTTGCGGGCCAGCTCGGTGGGCGATTCGTCGGGAATGGCGGTGATGCGGAGGGTGCGCGACTGGGCAAAGGCCAGCGGGGACACGGTGGCAGAAGCGGCCGCTGCAGCGACCGCGGCCATCGCGGCGCGACGGGACACGGAAATCGTCATGTTTTTTTACTCCAGAGGGTTTTGACCCGCGTGTAAAGGCGCCGGCCAACCCCGGATTAGAACGCATCTGGCCAGGTGCCCCTCGCCACGCGGGGCCTCCCGCCCCTGCGCGAAGGGCGATGCCGCGGCTGCCCTATGCTCGCGTCTGCATGTCCCGTTCCCATCTCGTCATCGTGAGTCCGGCCCTGGCCGACGCCAACAACGGCAACTGGCAGACCGCGCGCCGCTGGCAGCGGCTGCTCTCGGCCACCCACCAGGTGCGCATCGCCACCGACTGGCCGGGCGAGACGCCCGAGGCCCAGGCCGCTGCAGCCAAGGACGTGGCGATGCTGGCCCTGCACGCCCGCCGCTCGGCCTGGGCGATCCGCGCTTGGGCCCGCGAGCGCGGGCCGCTGGGCCTGGGCGTGGTGCTCACGGGCACGGACCTTTACCACGACATCTTCCGGGACCGCGACGCCAAGCGCTCGCTCGAACTGGCCCGGCACCTGGTGGTGCTGCAGGAGCAGGGGCCGGCCAGCGTGCCGCCCGCCTGGCGCGCCAAGACCCGGGTGATCTTCCAGTCCACCCCCGCGCGCGAGCCGGCCGCCAAGGCCCGGCGCTGGCTGCGCGTGGCCTGCGTGGGCCACCTGCGCAGCGTGAAGAGCCCGCAGACCCTGATGCAGGCGGCCCGCCTTCTGAACGGCCAGGGCGGCATCCGCATCGACCACATCGGCGACGCGCTGGCCCCCGAGTGGGCTGAGGCCGCCCTCGGCACGGAACTCGACGCGCCGCACTACCGCTGGCTCGGCCCTCTCACCCATGGCCAGTCCCTGCGCGCCATCCGCCGCGCCCACCTGCTGGTGAACACCAGTTCGATGGAAGGCGGCGCGCACGTGATCATGGAAGCGATCCGCTGCGGCACGCCGGTGCTGGCCTCGCGGGTCCCCGGCAACGTCGGCATGCTCGGCCCCGACTACGAGGGCTACTTCCCGCATGACGACCCCCAGGCCCTGGCCGACCTGATCCTGCGTTGCCGGCGGGAACAGGCCGACCCGGAAGGCCTGCCCGCCCGCCTCGCCGCCCAATGCGCCCTGCGCGCGCCACTGTTCGAGCCCGAGGCCGAGCGGGCGGCGCTGCTTCGCCTCATCGGGGACCTGACCGCGCCGCTGCCGGTGCCGGAAGCCGACGCCCCGGATTCCGCCGACACGCCTGGCGCTACCCGTCAACGTCCCGACCCTGCGTCACCGCCCTTGCGACAATCCCTCCCATGAACGCTCCCTCCCCCGCCTCCGCCGAACCCCGCCTGACCTCCCTCTCCCACGGCGGCGGCTGCGGCTGCAAGATCGCCCCCGGCGTGCTCTCCGAGATCCTGCGCGGCACCGCGCAGATGCCGATCCCGCCCGAGCTGCTGGTCGGCATCGAGACCGCCGACGACGCCGCCGTCTACCAGCTCAATGAGGAACAGGCGCTCATCGCGACCACCGACTTCTTCATGCCCATCGTCGACGACCCCTTCGACTTCGGGCGCATCGCGGCCACCAACGCCATCTCCGACGTCTACGCCATGGGCGGCCAGCCGATCATGGCGTTGGCCCTGGTCGGCA
>CAZCTU010000020.1:0-13609 GCA_964501495.1 uncultured Ramlibacter sp. | reverse complement strand
GGCCCGGCCCAGAACGACACGGTCGCCGGCCCCGTGCCCATGACCTTCGACAACCCGCCCACCAACCTGCCCTTCATCAAGGAAGGCAGGCTGGTGGCGATCGCGGTCGCCGCGCCCCAGCGCCTGGCGGTGCTGCCCAATGTGCCCACCTTCAAGGAGCTGGGCCTGGAGCCTGTGAACCGCATGGCCTACTACGGCATCCTGGGGCCGAAGAACCTGCCCAAGGATGTGGTCGACAAGGTGCACGGCGGCGTGGTCAAGTCGCTGCAGGACCCCGCGGTGCGCAAGCGCATCGAGGACACCGGCTCGCTCGTGATCGGCAACAACCCGCAGGAATTCGCCGCCCAGATCAAGGCCGAATACGAGGTCTACAAGAAGGTGGTCGACACCGCCAAGCTCAAGCTGGACTGAGCCTGCGCCATCTGCCCCTTGCCGTGACGTGACCGCCAGGGGCAGACCCTCCAGCGCCATCGCCGCCGCATCCTCCGACCCGGTCGTCGACACCTTCGTCGACGCGCTCTGGCTGGAGGAGGGGCTGGCCCGCAACACCCTCGACGCCTACCGGCGCGACCTGCGCGCCTTCTCGGCCTGGCTGGCGACCAAGGGCCTGGCCCTGGACAGCGCCAGCGAGCACGACCTGGCGGGCTACTTCGCCGCCCGCCACAGCGAAACCCGGGCCACCTCGGCCAACCGCCGGCTGGCGGTGCTGCGCCGCTACTACCGCTGGGCCCTGCGCGAAGGGCGGGTGCAGGCGGACCCGACGCTCAAGATGCCCTCGGCCAAGCGGCCGCTACGGGTGCCCAAGTCGCTCTCGCAGTCCCAGGTCGAGGCGCTGCTGGCCGCGCCCGACACCGACACGCCCCTGGGCCTGCGAGACCGGGCCATGCTCGAATTGATGTACGCCAGCGGCCTGCGTGTGAGCGAACTGGTGACGCTCAAGGTCCTCAATGTGAGCCTCACCGAGCACGTGGTGCGGGTGCTGGGCAAGGGCGGCAAGATGCGCCTGGTGCCCTTTGGCGAGGTGGCCCGCGACTGGCTGGTGCGCTACCTCGAGCAGGCCCGGGCCGAGATCCTCGCTGGCCAGCAGACGGAAGACCTGTTCGTCACCGGCCGCGGCGCGGCCATGACCCGGGCGATGTTCTGGGTCATCGTCAAGAAGTCGGCGCAGCAGGCAGGCATCACCGCGCCGCTTTCGCCGCACACCCTGCGCCATGCCTTCGCCACCCACCTGCTCAATCACGGCGCCGACCTGCGCGCGGTGCAGATGCTGCTGGGGCATGCGGACATTTCCACCACCACCATCTACACCCACGTGGCGCGCGAGCGGCTGAAGCAACTGCACGCCAGGCACCACCCGCGGGCCTGAGCGCGGCAGGCGCTGCACCACGCGCTGCACCACGCGCTGGAGCGTGTCAAAACCGGCCGGAACGTTCGAGCGGACTTCGTGTCCGATTTGGCAAAGAGGGGCTTGGCGTGCACGGCCACCTGTCAATCCTGCCGAAGCGGATGGCGGCCGGTGCGGCGCTTGGGGCAATCTGCCCGGATGCTCAAACGTTCCTATTTCGACATGAGCGGCCTGCGGGGCCAGCGACTGCGCCGCCTGCTGCGGCAGGGGACCCAGTCCCTGGATCTTTCCGCGGTGGAGGACAGTGGCTGGGACTGCTGGACCTCCCCCGCGCCCGGCATCGGCGGCCGTGAGGCACGCCGGCTCGCCCTGGCCATGGAGGTGCTGCACGCCTGGGTGTTCTACCTCGCCCGCGCCGCCGATGTGCGGAACGCCGAGGAGCGGGTGCCCGTGCTCGAGCTGGCCATTTCCGAGGACACCATCGCCCGCTGCCAGGAGCCGGGCTTTTCGGAAATGGGCGGAACGGGCGGGGAGGACCTGCTGATGTTCCCTCACAGCACCTCCTTCGTGGTGCTGCGGACCTCCCAGGGGCTGACCCACTATGCGGGTGTGCCGCACTTCATCGCCATCGTCCGCGGCGACCCGGGCTCGCTCGGCCCGGGCATCACCGACGACAACCTGCCGGAGGTGCGGCCCTGGCGCCGGCCAAGGGGCGAGGGGTGAGGAGGAGGCGCGCCGCGTGACGGGCGCTCCCGTGGGTGCGGGGGAGTCGTCCTTCCCGAGCCGGTGGGTTGGGGGCCGTTACCTGGCGCCGTCCATCCCGGCCAGCGCGCTCACCGCCAGGGCGTAGCCCGGCACGCCGAAGCCGGCCATCACCGCCTTGCAGGCCGGGGAGAGGTAGCTGTGGTGGCGGAAGCTCTCGCGCGCGTGCACGTTGGAGATGTGCAATTCGATCACCAGGGCGCCGGCGCCCTTGATGGCGTCATGCAGGGCGATGCTGGTGTGGGTGTAGGCGCCGGCGTTGAGGATGACGCCCGCCGCCTTGCCTTCGGCCTGCGCCTTGCCCGCCTCGTGGATCCAGGTCACCAGCTCGCCTTCGTGGTTGCTCTGGCGGAAGTCCAGGGCCAGGCCGTGTTTCGCGCAGGCCTCGCGGCACAGGGCCTCGACGTCGGCGAGGGTCTGGGAGCCATAGACCTGGGGCTCGCGGGTGCCCAGCAGGTTGAGGTTGGGGCCGTTGAAGACGTAGGCGGTTTTCATGGTGCGTCGATCGGGATGGGTGCGAGGCGCCGGAAGGCGGCTGGCCCGCCGGGCAGGCCCGGGCAGGCGTGAACGACCGGAGGGTAGCAGACTCGCCCGGGCGGCCTGATCCCGGACGGGGGCGGGGAGGACGGGAGCCTAGGGCAGGCTGCGGGCACAGCGGAAGCCGATGTAGACCACCGCGGTGTCACGCGGCTTGGACTGCAGGTGCTCGCGGTGCATCTGCGCCGGCCCGTACCACCAGGAGCCGCCCCGGGTCGGGCGCTCCGGCCCCGGGGCGCCGTCGTCCGTCCACTCCCACACGTTCGCGCCCATCTCGTGCAGGCCGTTGACCCCGGCGCGGGTGCTGCCGGCCAGGGCATGGCCGCGCCCCCGCGAGGTGGCCTGGCGCGGGTCGGCCAGCACCGTCGGCACTGCGCCGCAGCCTTCGGCGCAGTTGGCGCCCTGCGGGCTGTCGCCAGTGGGGTAAGGGTGGCTGCGGCCATTCGTGAACCCCACCGGGGGCTGAGGCCGCCGCTCGGTGTAGGCCGCCTCCATCCATTCAGCGTCGGTGGGGAGGCGCTTGCCCGCCCAGCGGCAGTAGCCCTGGGCCTCGTCGAAGGTGAGGTGCACCGCGGGCTCGGTGTCGGCCGCGGGCTGGCCATAGGGCGCGCGCCAGGTCCAGCCCCGGCGCTGCACCCAGCCGCCCTCGAATGTAGAGCCGCCGCCTGCGCGCTCGGCCTGGGACACGAAGCCGGTGGCCTGGGCATAGCGCCGCAAGGCGCCGACGGTGACCTCGGTGCGGTCGATCTCGAAGCGGCCGATGCGCTGCATGGCCTCAGAGCCGGGCCCTTGTGCCGCCAGCGGGCTGGCGGCCAGGCATGCGGCGACGAGGAGAAGTGTGCGACGCAGGCGATCGTTCACGCCGAGGACTCCCGGGGCTGGCTTGCCTTGCCGCCGTAGGTGGCCTCTAGCCGTTGCCGAAGATGCTCGGCAGCGGTGATGGGCGGGTGACGTGGCGATTCGCCCGCTGGCACGCAGCCGGGCAGGGCGCTCACCAGCGCGTCGGGGTTGGGGTCGAGGAAGAAGGCGATGGAGTGGCGCAGGCGCGGCGGCGGGCCGACCCGGTGCGGGGTCGATACGTACACGTCGTTGGACCAGCGCATGAGGCAGTCGCCGATGTTGCACAGGAAGGCGCCGGGCAGGTGCGGCGCGTCGATCCAGCGGCCGTCCCGGCTTTGCACCTGCAGCCCGGGCACGCCGTCGGTGGCCAGCAGGGTGACGTTGCCGTAGTCGGTGTGGGCGCCGGCACCGGCCTGGGCCGCCGCTGCCTCGGGGGTGGCGGGGGCAGACGCAGACCCGGCCGCCAGGGCGGGCGGGTAGCGCAGCAGGCGCAGCGTGGCCATCGGCCGGTCCAGCTTGTCGGCGAAGAAGTCTTCGGGCAGGCCCAGGTCCAGGGCGAAGGCGCGGTGCAGCCGCCGGCCCACGTCCAGGGCGGCGTCGAAATAGGCCTGGGCCTGCTCGCGCCAACCTGGAAGCGGCGGCCAGACGTTAGGTGGCCGACCCGGCTCGCCGTCCCAGACCAGGTTGTAGGCCTCCTTCAGGTCGGGCGCGGCCTTTTCGTTGAGTGACTCCACGCCCAGCGCCACATAGCCCCGGTTGTGGCCGTGGCGGCGGATGGAGAGCGCCTCCTTGGCCTCGGCCGGCAGCGCGAACAGCTGGTGGGCGGCGGCGAAGGTGGCCTGCAACCGGTCAGCCGGGATGCCGTGGCCGGTGATGGCAAAAAAGCCGATGTCACGGCAGGCAGAGCCCACCTGCCGGGCGACGGCGGCACGCTGCGCGGTATCGTCGCTCGCCAGTACGCCGATGTCGATGACCGGCAGGTGCGTCGACATGGCCGTCATGGCCCTCAGTTGGGCAAGGAGACGCGCTTGGTATCCAGCGAGCGCAGGACCTCGGGCGCGAAAGCCCTGCGGTAAAGGGCCGTGCTGGGCTCGCCTTCCTTGACCAGGCCATTAGCCTTGAGCCACTTGCCTTCACGCACCATCAGGTCCAGCGTGCTGGCATCGAGCTTGATGCGGAACTCGTACTCGGGCCAGGCCGTGCGAACCGCGTCAACGGTGGTGGCTCCACCGACAAAGCGGGCCGTGACCTCCTGCGACTCGCTGGCGTTCTTGCCGATGAATTCCTCGCCCTTGATCAAGGCGGCCAGCACGCGCTTGGTCAGCGCCGGGTTGGCCGATACCTTTTCGGAGGCGGCCAGCACGAAGCTGCTGGCGTATTCGGGTAGGTTGATTTCCTGGTATTGCGCACCCAGGACCTTCTTGGCGTTTCCATAGCCACTGGGGAAAGTCATGATCGCGTCGACATCGCCGCGGGCCAAGGCGACGGCCATTTCGGGCGGCGGCACGTTGACTAACTCGGCCTTCACGCCCAGTTTCTCCATCGCCTCGGCGACGATGAAGTGAACGTTGGTGCCCACCGGCACCGCCACCTTCTTGCCGGCCAGCGATTTGAGGTCCACCGGCTTGTCGCTCTTGGCGATCACTCGGAAGGCCTTGTACTGCGAGAGCACGCCGACGATCGAGAACTTCAGGCCGCGCATGACGCCAGAGACGGCGGGAAATTCGGCCATGACGGCGTAGTCGACCTGGCCACCGATCAGGGCCTCGAAGCCGGCGCGACCGCTGGCGAAGGGGATGATCTTGGCGTCGATCTTCTCGGCAGCCCACAGCTTCTTGTCGGCGGCCTGAGCGATCTGCGGCACGTCGGGGTAGGCGCCCCAGCCGATGGTCACGGGGGTGAGTTCTTGTGCGAGGGAGGCGCCGGTGGCGGCAGCCAGTGACAGGGCGAGGGCAGATTGCAGGAATTGGCGGCGCATGAAAAGTACTCCAGGAGCGTTGTGAATCAGTGGTTGTGTCCGCTGGCGCGCAGAAGCTGCAGCATGCGCGCGCGGTGGGCGATGAAGTCGGCGTCGATCACTTCGATCGAACGCGGTCGGGGGCTGGCGACACCCAGGGTGTCGACGATGCGTCCGGGGGCGGCGGACATCACCAGCACACGATCCGACAGGATCAGGGCCTCATCGATGTCGTGGGTGATGAACAGCACCGTGGTGCGATGAGCGTCCCAAACCCGCAGCAGCAGCTCCTGCATCGACATGCGCGTCTGCGCGTCGAGCGCGCCGAAGGGTTCGTCCATCAGCAGCACGTCGGGCCGCGCGGCCAGGGTGCGTGCCAGCGCCACGCGCTGGCGCATGCCCCCCGAGAGCTGTCCGGGGTAATGGTCGGCCTTGTCTGCCAGGCCAACTTCGGCCAGGGCCGCCAGCGCCGCTCGCTGGCGTTCGGGGCGGCTCATGCCGAATCGCTTGAGGGCGAAGGCCACGTTGGCCTCGGCGGTGAACCAGGGAAACAGGGCGTATTGCTGGAACATCACGCCCACGCGGGGCGACGGTCCGGCGACCGTGATGCCGTCGACGGTGATACGCCCGCCGGTGGGCGGCGTGAAGCCAGCGATGGCGTTGAGCAGTGTCGACTTGCCACAGCCCGAAGGGCCGATGACCGCGGTGAAGGAGCCGGGTGACAGCTGCAGCGACAAGGGCGCGAGCGCCTGCACGCTGCGACCACGCTGGCCGAAGGTGACCTCCGCCTCGTCGATGACGACATGGCCTCGAAGCGGCGTCTGCGTCATGTGCTTTCCCAGTGCACCACCCGGCGGCTGATGCGCACGAAGCAGTAATCGAGCAAGCCGCCTAGCACGCCCAGTTCCACCAGGCCGACGAACATGCGGTCGGTGCGGAAGAACTGTCGCGACTCCTGAATGCGGTAGCCGATGCCGGCCGAGGCGCCGGTCAGTTCGGCCGCCACCAGGCTGAGGAAGGCCAGCGCTGCGCCCAGGCGCAGGCCCGAGACGATGTGCGGCGCCGACGCCGGCACGATCACCTCCCAGAACTCGCGCCACAGGCCTGCACCCAGGGAGCGCGAGGCGCGGATGTAGGTCTGCGCGACGTGCGAGGCGCCATGGTCGGTGTTGAGCCACACGGCCAGGAAGACGGTGTAGGTGATCAGGAAGTATTTGGACGATTCGCCGATGCCAAACCAGACGATGGCCACCGGCGCCAGGGCGATGGCGGGAATGGGGCGCAGGATGTTGAGGATCGGGTGCAGCACATAGCCAACGCTGCGCAGACGCGCAGTGAGCAGGCCCAGCACCACACCGAGCGAGGCGCCCAGCACAAAGCCGACGGCGGCACGTTTGAACGACACCGACAGGTCCGACAGCAGAACGCCGTCGCCGTAGAGCTCCATGGCGGCGCGGGCGATGGTCAGCGGCGAAGGAACGAAGTCGGGGTTGGCCAGGCCGGTGACGGACGCGGCCGTCCATGCCAGCAGGGCCAGGCCCACTGAGACGAGCAATTGCGCGAGTCGGTCGATGCTGCTGCTCATCGCCGGGCCAGCCAGGGTACCTGGTCCGCCTGGTAGCGGAAGGTCTGGAACACAGTATTGAGCATGCCGCCACCGGTCTTGCGCGCGGCCTCGTCGGGGTAAGGAGCGAACCAGGGCAGGATGAATTCCCACACCACCTCGCCCGCAGGCGTCACCTCGAACAACCGGCCGGTGGACGACTCGGTGATGTGCGTGTTGCCATTAGGCAGGCGCTGCGCATTGCCCATGAAGGGTGTGAAGAAGGAGGTAACCACCGAGTCGGCGTAGGACCACGCCACGCTGTTGGTAGCCGGGTCGATGTCGACCACACGGCAAAAAGCCACATGGGCGCCGGTGCGGAAGTTGCCGTTGTCGAACGCCAGGATATGGCCGTTGGCCAGGGGTACCGGAGCGTGCTGGTGCGAGACCACGCTGGGCGGGATGTGCAGGGTGACTGCGCCGTCGGCCTTGTTGACGCCGATGATGCCGGCGGTGGTGCGCAGGCTCATGAGGACGGTGCCGTCGGCCATCACGCCCAGGCCGTTGACCAGAGGCCAGTGGTAGCGGCCGAAGCCGGGGTGGATGGGAAACTGCGCCGGGTCCAGGTGCTCCCAGGCCTTCCACTCCCACACCAGATCGCCCTGGCGATTGACCTCGCGGATCACGTCACCGTACATCACTTCATCGGGGCCATGGGCGGTGCCGCCCGCCACGCGCTCGGCAAACCCCTTGGGCACCGGCGCGCAGCCGGCGTACAGCAAGTTGCCATTGGGCAGCCATTGGGCGTCATGGTGGTGGGTGACGTCTTCGTAGCGCCAGACCACCTCGCCCTCGGGCGTGACCTCGTAGAAGTCGCCGCCATGCCACATGGACCAGGGGGCATAGAGGTCGGGCGAGTTGGCGTGATTGCCGTTGTAGCCCAGGTTGCCATTGGGCAGGATCACCGCGTGACGTCCGGCGCGCACGGGCATCTGCCACTGGTGCACCACCTCGCCCTGAATGTCGATCAGGTAGACCTTGCCGCCAGCAGTTTGCGGGGCGATCAGGGTGTAGCCGCCGCAGGACAGGGCGGGATCGTGGGCGATGAGGCCAACGCCACGGCGGCGTTGGGTGACCTGGTCGACGGTACTGGAAGGCAAGGACAAAACTCCTGAGCGAAAGCACGACTGTAGCGTTTGGAACGTGTCCGCAATAGCTGCTTTTTTCGATTAAGGCGTTAAAAAAAATCTTACACTCGTACATGCCCGCCATCTCCCAGGCTTTCCGCTGCTTCGACGAGGTCGCCCGGCGCGGCTCGATCCGCAAGGCCGCCGAGAGCCTTTACCTGACCCCTGCTGCCGTCAATCAGCAGATCCTCAACCTCGAGGCCCAGGTAGGCATGCCCCTGTTCGACCGTCTGCCTCGCGGCGTGCAACTCACAAGCGCCGGCGAAATCATGCTTGCCTCGGTGCGTCGCAGCCAGCGTGATTTCGACAACGCACTGACCCAGGTGGAAGACCTGCGCTCACTGCGGCGCGGCCATGTCAACGTGGGGGTGTCGCATTCGACGGCGGAATACCTCTTGCCCCAGGTGATTGAGCGGGTCCTGACCACCCACCCGGGCCTGACCTTCAGCGTGCGCGCCGGCAATGGTGAGTCGCTGCTGCGATGGGTGGCCAACGGCGAGGTTGACGTGGCTTATTGCCTGCGGCGTCCGCCGCCCCCGGGTGTGCACGAGGTGCGGTCCTGGCCGCAGCCGCTGGGCGTTGCCATGGCGCCAGAACACCCGCTGGCCCGGGAGCGCACCAGCCTGGGCATTCGCGACTGCCTGGACCACCGGCTGGTGCTGATGGCGCCCGACATGGAGCTGCGCACTGTGCTCGAGCGGCTCAACCCGCGCCTGCAGCGGCTAGGTCGGCCGGTGGTAGAGACCAGCTCGGTGGCCATGGCCAGCCGCCTGGTCCAGGGCTCGGATGCCATCTCCTTCCTGATTCCCGAGAGCGTGGCCCACCAGTCCGAGGCGGGCTCGCTGGTCTGGCGGCCCTTGAGCGATGCCGGCGCGCAATTGCACACCTGCCTGTATCAGCGCGTGGGCTACACCACGGCCGTGGCCATGGGCTTGTTCCTCGAGGCGCTCGAGAGCGCTCTGGATGAAATGCGGCAACGCTTTTCGTCACCCGGCTCGCTCAGAGCTCCTGCGCGAGCAGGTAGGCCAGCTCCGCGTCGCTAAAGCCTGCGCGTTTGCGGGCCGCTTGGTTGAACGGGGGGTGCAGGCGCGGCGCCGCGTGGCGCGCGGTCAGGACGCCGTAGTGGGCCACTGGATCGAACCCCTCGCGCACGCAGAGCCACCGGTACCAGTGGTTGCCGATCGCCACATGCCCGACTTCGTCGCGCAAAATGATGTCCAGCACCGCCACCGCCTCCAGCGCCAGCGGCGTGCCGACGGCGCGCAGCTTGTCCTGAATTTGCGGTGTGGCGTCCAGGCCCCGTGCCTCCAGCGTGCGTGGCACCAGGGCCATGCGGGCGACGATGTCGTCCTGCGTCTTCACGCACATGGACCAGAGGTTGTCATGGGCGTCGAAGTCACCGTAGGCATGGCCCATCTTCGCCAGCAGGTCGGCCAGCAGGCCGTGGTGGTAGGCCTCTTCGGCGGCGACGCGCACCCAGTCTTGGTAGAAGGCCTCGGGCATGCCGTCAAAGCGCCAGGCGGCGTCGAGCGCGAGGTTGATCGCATTGAACTCGATGTGCGCAATGGCATGCAGCAGTGCCGCCAGGCCTTCGGGCTTGTGCGGCGAGCGCCGGGGCACCCGGGCGGGGTGGACGAGGCGGGGTAGGGCCGGCCGACCAGGCAGCTCGCCGGTGCAGGGCGGGCGTTGTTCGGCCAGCGTCAGAGGCGGGTCTGCGGCGTCCTCTTCGCCTCCTGCGAACCCCTTGACCTGCCGATTGGCAGGCCCGTCCGCGGCCTGGGCGCCCTTCCAGGCCTGGGCCCGCGCATGCAGGGCCTGCGCCCGCGCGGACTTGGCCGCCGGATCGGGCTCGAGCAGGGCCGAAAGGGCCAGGGCGCGTAGTTCGGACAAGGGTTTGGGAGAAAGGTGCTTCGGGGCGAGCGCGTCGAGATTGTGGCATTGCAGCCCACCCCGATTGGCCAGGTCAGCGGGGCCTGGCTGCCTACAATCGAGGCCTTCCCCTCTCCAGACGAAATCTCCCATGGCTCTCTACGAACTCGACGGAAAATCCCCTCGCCTCGGCGCCGGCGCCTGGGTCGCCGACAGCGCCGACGTGGTCGGCGACGTGGAGCTGGGCGAGAACGCCAGCGTCTGGTTCGGCGTGGTCATTCGCGGCGACAACGAGACCGTCCGCATCGGCAAGGGCAGCAACGTCCAGGACCTGTCGGTGCTGCACTCCGACCATGGCAAGCCGCTCACCATCGGCGAGAACGTGACCCTGGGCCACCAGGTCATGGTCCACGGCTGCACCATCGGCGACAACAGCCTCATCGGCATCGGCGCCATCGTCCTGAACGGCGCGGTCATCGGCCGCAACTGCATCGTCGGCGCCGGCAGCGTGGTGACCGAGGGCAAGGAATTCCCGGACAACTCCCTCATCATCGGCAGCCCCGCCAAGGTGGTGCGCGCCCTCGACGACGCCGCGGCCGCCAAGCTGGCCGCCAGCGCCGAGAACTACATCGCCAACAGCCACCGCTTCGCGCGTGGCCTCAAGAAGGTCGGCTGACAACCCGCAGAGTGTTCCCTTGAGCGAGCTCCACAAGTTTCTATTCGACGGCCTGCCGGTCCGCGGCATCATCGTGCGCCTGACCGACGCCTGGACCGAGGTGCTGCAGCGGCGCCAGGGCAATTCCGCCACCGGCCCCTGGCCGCCCGAGGTCGCCGAGCTGATGGGGCAGATGGCCGCCGCCGGCGCCCTGATGCAGTCCAACATCAAGTTCAACGGCGCGTTGGTCCTGCAGATCTTCGGGGACGGCCCGGTCAAGGTGGCAGTCGCCGAGGTGCAGCCCGACCTGTCCCTGCGCGCCACCGCCAAGGTGGTGGGCGAGGTGGCCGCCGGCGCCCGCCTGTCCGAGCTGGTCAATGTGACCAACCACGGCCGCTGTGCGATCACCCTGGACCCCAAGGACAAGTTCCCCGGCCAGCAGCCGTACCAGGGCGTGGTGCCCCTGCATGGCGATCACCAGGAAAAACTCGAGCGCCTGTCCCAGGTGCTGGAGCACTACATGTTGCAGTCCGAGCAGCTGGACACCAAGCTGGTGCTGGCCGCCGACGAGAAGGTGGCCGCGGGCCTGTTGATCCAGCGCCTTCCGGTTGAGGGCGAGGGCAACCTCGCCGGCTCGCTGGTGAGCCGCGCCAACGAGGACGCCATCGGCGCCGACGAGGACTACAACCGCATCGCCACGCTGGCGGCCAGCCTCACCGCGCAGGAGCTGCTGGAGCTGGACGTGGACACCATCCTGCGCCGGCTGTTCTGGGAGGAGCAGGTCCTGCGCTTTCCGGCACAGACCCCGAAGTTCGCCTGCAGCTGCAGCCGCGAGCGGGTGGCCGGCATGATCCGCAGCCTCGGCGCGCAGGAGGCCGAGGAGATCCTGGCCGAGCGCGGCGAGATCGAGGTGGGCTGCGACTTCTGCGGCCACCAGTACCGCTTCGATGCGGTCGACGCGGCGAGGCTCTTCACTTCGCCGGGGGATCAGCCGCCGGTGACGTCGGTGGTGCAGTAAGCAGCCGCCAACGCGCGGTGCGGTGGCATCAGCCCTGGGCCGCCTTGTTTGCCAGGGCGTGGGCCACGACCGCGTTCGCATGCCCATGGCCCATGCCGTGCTCAGACTTGAGCCACGCCACCAGCTCCATGTGTTTCATCCCCTGGCGTTTCTCGACCAGGCCTAGCCAATGCGCGATCGGGTGGCCGTACTTTTTCTCGATCGAGGGGAAGTAGGACGCGGGGCCCTTCACCTTGGCTGCTTCTGTCATCGCTCGCTCTGTGTAGGCAATATGCACATGATGTGAGAAGGTCGACCCGGATCACGCCAGGCGGCATTCGCACAGCATAAACCTGAGGCCTGTCCCTCAGCTCTCTGGGTCGTAGCCGAACTCGCGCAGTTCCTGCGGACAGCGGCAGGCCTTCGCGATCTTCGCCGCCCACTGGACAGCCGCTTCCCGCGAAGGAAGCTCCAGGACGCAGAAGCCGCCATCGAATTCTCGTGTTTGGGGGTAGGTCGAGAATGAGACGGTGCCGTTGGCTGCGACCCTCTGTGGCACGACGCTCTTGTTGATGCCCCCGCCGAACACATAGACGCCGGCGGCCTTCGCTTCCCGAATGACGGCACGCGCCGCATCGCTGACGGCCGCCATGTCCTCGGCAGGAATGTCCATGGCCGATTCGGGGAAGGAGATCAGGTACTTGGTCATCGTCGGGTCACCCGGGCAGAGTCCCTTGCCGCGCCCATCATGGCACGAGCCGCCCGGTGAACAAGCGGTGCTCGCACGCCGCATCCCCGCACTTCTCGCAGTTGGCCTGCAGCCGCTGCCAGCGGCCCGCCTCGGCCTCGCTCACCGTGGCCTGCCAGGCCCAGGGCGCAACCTCGGCCACCGCCTGCAAGGCATTGCCCAGTCGCTCGGTGCCCTGTCCATAGACCACTCGCCAGCCCAGGCCCGCCACCTGCAGGGCCTGGCGCAGCGCGCTGTCCTGCCGGGCCTGTTCGGCCGGAGGGAGATCGGAAGAGGGAAGGTCCAGCCCAGTCAGGAGGACCAGATCGAACGGAAAAGCGGAAGCGGACATGAGCTGGCCCAGGTCGACTTCGGCAGGGAGGATGCGGTCACTGGCTGCGGCCAGTTCGCTCACCAGGCGGCTGCGCCCGCTGCGGGCGGCGCCCAGGACGGCGACACGCAGGCGTCGCTCGTTCGATGGCTCAAGAGCGCGAGGGCTCAAGGGGGGAGTGCTTCGGAGCGCAAGCGCGCTCAGTTGGCGGCGCGTGCTGCGGCCGCGGCCGCCGGCAGGGTGACCTGCACGTAGACCTCGTTGGGCTTGACCATGCCCAGCTCGGTGCGGGCCTTCTCTTCGACCATCTCCAGGCCCTCGCGCAGGTCACGGACCTCGTTGGTCATGCGCTCGTTGGCCTGCTGCGACTGCAGGTTGGTCACCTTCTGCGCGTCGAGCTTGCGCTGCATCCTGGCCACGTCCATCACGCTGCCGCGGCCGAACCAGATCTGCGCCTGCAGCACGAGCAGCAGGGCGGTCAGGAGGCCGGCGACGACGCGGGAGGACATGGCTGGGCGGGAATGTAACCCGAAATGATGGTCAAGTCGACAAAGGTGCGCTTATCGAAGGTTGTAGAAGGCCGCGCGGCCGGGGTAGCTGGCCACGTCGCCCAGGTCTTCTTCGATGCGCAGGAGCTGGTTGTACTTGGCCATGCGGTCCGAGCGCGAGAGCGAGCCGGTCTTGATCTGGCCGGCGTTGGTGCCCACCGCGATGTCGGCGATGGTGCTGTCTTCGGTCTCGCCCGAGCGGTGGCTGATGACGGCGGTGTAACCGGCGCGCTTGGCCATTTCGATGGCTTCGAAGGTTTCGGTCAGGGTGCCGATCTGGTTGATCTTGATCAGGATCGAGTTGGCGATGC
>CAZCTU010000019.1:0-13730 GCA_964501495.1 uncultured Ramlibacter sp. | reverse complement strand
ATCAGCTTCATCCACAGCTCGCTGGTCTGGTGCTGCACGATGAACAGCATCTCGTCGTGCGCCGGCGAGAGCGGGTGCTGGGCGCCCAGGATGGCGTCCAGGTGCAGGTAGTCGCCGTAGCTCATGTCCCGGCTGAAATCGAGCTGGGCGCCCTCCTCGCTGACGATGGACTCGGGCTTGGCGTTGAAGGGGCAGGCGGTCACGGCGCGCTCACTGGAACAGCGAGGCGATGGCCGAGGCCACATGGCCCACGTTGGCCGGGGTGAGGCCAGTCACGCACAGGCGGCCCGAGCCCACCAGGTAGACGCCGTGCTGGTCGCGCAGCTGGTCGACCTGCGCGGGGCTGAGGCCGGTGTAGCTGAACATGCCGCGCTGGCGCACCAGGAAGCCGAAGTCACGCTCGCGGCCGAAGCGGTGGGACAGATCGGCGTGCAGCAGCTCGCGCATGCGGCGCATGCGATCGCGCATGCCCGCGAGCTCAGCTTCCCAGTCGGCGCGGCCCTGGGCCGAGCCCAGCACCTTGGCCACCAGCTGCGCGCCATGCGCCGCGGGCGAGGAGTAGATGCGGCGCACCGTGGCCTTGAGCTGGCCCAGCACCCGGGCGGAGGCGTCCTCGCTGGCGCAGACCACCGAGAGGCCGCCGACCCGCTCGCCGTACAGGGAGAAGTTCTTGGAGAAGGAGTTGGCCACCAGCATCTCCACGCCGGCCTCGGCCAGGGCGCGCACGCTCCAGGCGTCCTCGGCGATGCCGTCGCCGAAGCCCTGGTAGGCCATGTCGACGAAGGGCATCAGGCCGCGGCGGGCGATCACCGGGATCAGCGCCTGCCACTGCGCGCGGGTGAGGTCCACGCCGGTGGGGTTGTGGCAGCTGGCGTGCAGCAGCACCAGGCTGCCGGCGGGCATGGCCTCGAAGGCCTGCAGCATGGCCTCGAAGCGCAGGCCGCAGGTCGTGGGGTCGTAATAGGGGTAGGTGCGCACCGCCAGGCCCGCGCCTTCGAAGAGCGCCGCGTGGTTGTCCCAGGTCGGGTCGCTGACCCAGATCTCGCGCAGGTCGAGGTGCCGGCGCAGGAAGTCGGCGCCGACCTTGAGCGCGCCCGAGCCGCCCAGGGTCTGGATGGTGGCGACGCGGCGCTGGGCAAGCGCGGCGCTGTCCTCACCGAGCACCAGCCGGCCCACCGCCTCGCGGTAGGCGGCCAGGCCCTCCATCGGCAGGTAGGTGCTCGGGGCCATCTGGCCGCCGAGGTCGGCGGCGGCCTGGCGCACCGCCTTCATCACCGGCACCTTGCCTTGTTCGTCCAGGTACAGGCCGATGCTCAGGCTCACCTTCTGCGGCCGGGTGTCGGCCATGAAGGTCTCCATGAGGGAGAGGATGGGGTCGCCGCCGTAGACGGGGACGGCGGCGAAGGCGGAAGTGGCGAAAGTGGCGGAGGGGGCGGTCATGCGGAAGTTCCGGTGGAAGAAGGGGCGAGGCGCCGGGCGAGCCAGTCGCACAGGGGGCTGGCCGGGTCCTCGAAGCCGTGGATGGCGCTGAAATGGTGAGCGCCCGGCTGGGGCGAGAGTTCGCAGGGCTGGCCGCGCGCGCCGGCCGCCTCGGCGTACTCGCGCGCCTGGCGCTCGAACTCGGCGGTCTCGGCGCCGCCCCAGGTGACCCAGGTGCGCGCGGTGCAGACCGGGGCTAGCGGGAGGCCCAGGAGGGGCGACTGCCGC
Organism: uncultured Ramlibacter sp.; assembly: GCA_964501495.1. Classification (GTDB taxonomy): domain Bacteria; phylum Pseudomonadota; class Gammaproteobacteria; order Burkholderiales; family Burkholderiaceae_C; genus Ramlibacter. The sequence continues at coordinate 12,023 of CAZCTU010000019.1, read as the reverse complement.
TGCACCGTGTCGGCATTGAATTGCAGGAGCGGCTGCAGGTAACTCCAGCGCAGGGGCTCGAGGTCATAGAGGCCGCTCACCAGGACCGCGGCGCGCAGCGGGTCGGCGGGCAGGCCGTAGTCGCCGGCCCAGTCGGTCTGCAGGCACATGGCGGCCAGGTGCCCGCCGGCGGAGTGGCCGCCCACCGCGACCCGGCCCGGGTCGCCGCCGTGCTCGCCGATGTGCCGCAGCACCCAGGCCACCGCGGCGCGGGCCTGGCGCACGATTTCATCAAGGGTCACCTTGGGGCACAGCGCATAGTCCACCACCACCGTGGTGATGCCGCGCGCCTGCAGGCCCAGGGCGACGCCGCTGAAGTCCTTGGAGGACAGCGCCCGCCAGTAGCCGCCATGGAGGAAGACGAAGACCGGCGCGCCTGCCGCCGTCCGCAAGGGCGAGTCCGGGGAGGCGGGGAAGATGTCCAGGGTCTCGGCCCGCGTGGGGCCATAGGGAACATCAAGCCGGGCCCCCTGCGAGGCCAGCGTGGCACGGGCCTGGCCAGCGCGGGCCTGGTAGTGGCGCAGCGGCTCGCCAGGGTCGGCCAGGCCGATCGAGGGGTTGTACTGAGCGTCGATGTCGGCTGGGGAGGCGAAGCGTCGGGGAAAAGCCATGCCCGAGCTTAAGCCCCTGGCTGCGCGGCCCACAATCACCAGTTTGGCAGGGGACGGTTGCCGATTCGGCAAGCCGGGGGACCGCCGGGCGCAATGCCACAATGTGCGCAACCCGAGCTTTCGCTTGCCGCCTCGGCAAGCCTCGCCCTCCCCCCGGAACGTCCCCATGGGGACCCCAGGAGCCCCATGCCCGCCCTGCACCTGCCCCTGCAAGCCACCGCCCTGCGCTACTTCCTGGAGGTGGCGCGCTGCGGCTCGCTGGCCCTGGCCTCGCAGCGGCTGCATGTGGCCGGGTCGGCCATCAGCCGCCAGATCGCCGGCCTCGAGGAGACGCTGGGCGTGCCCCTGTTCGAGCGCCAGCCCCGGGGCATGGTGCCCACCGCGGCCGGGGAGCTGCTCGCGGCCCATGCCCGCAACGCCAGCCTCGACGCCGAGCGCACGGTGCAGGAGATCCAGGCGCTGCAGGGCCTGCGCGCCGGCAAGGTCCGGGTGGTGACCACCGAGGGCTTCGCCTACCAGTTCCTGCCGCCGCTGATCGTGGCCTTTCGCGAGCAGCACGAGCATGTGCGTTTCGACGTCACTGTGGTCACGCAGCAGGAGGTACCAGAGCGCCTGCGCGAGGGCGAGGCCGACGTCGGCCTCACCTTCGCCCGCGCCGCCGCGCGCGACATCCGGGTGGAGTACCGCCAGAGCGCGCCGGTGCTGGCCCTGATGCGGCCCGACCACCCCCTGGCCCGCGCCCGCGCCCTCACCCTGGCGCGCCTGGCCGGCTACCCCCTGGCCCTGCCCCCGGCCGACACCACCCTGCGGCAGATGATCGACGCAGCCTGCAACCGGCAGCAGCTGGTGCTGGAGCCGGTGCTCAGTTCCAACTCGATGGCGGTGCTGCATGGCTTCGTGCAGGGCGGCGGGGGCGTCTCGCTGACCGGCGAGGTGTCGGTGCGCGAGCTGGTGGCCCGGGGCACGGTGACGGTGGTGCCGGTCCGTGACCGCGGCATGGACCTGCGCGACATCGAGCTGCAGACCCTGGCCGGCCGCACCCTGCCGCAGGCGGCGCAACGTTTCCTGGTTTTCCTCAAGGGCCACCTGCCCCGGCCGGGCCGCCCCGGGCGCTGAGGGCCGTCCGCCTTGCCACCGCGGCAAGGCATGCTTGCCAAATCTCCAATTCCCAAGGGCTCGGGCATTGCCTAGAGTCCGAGGGGATGACCCGTCCCCAGGCCCTCCAATCTGCCGCCCGCTGGTTCGACCAGGGCGAGTACCTGGCGCTGATGAAGCGCCGCGTCGCCATCCCCAGCGCCAGCGACACCGGCCAGCCCAATGACGCCCTGCTCGACTACCTCGAGGGCGAGATGGTGCCGGCGCTCACCGCGCTGGGCTTTTCCTGCGAGATCTTTCCCAACCCGCTGCCGGGCAATGCCCCGATCCTGCTGGCCGAACGCATCGAGTCGGCCGACGCTCCCACCCTCCTCTCCTACGGCCACGGCGACGTGATCAGCGGCCAGGACGCGCAGTGGCGCGCCGGCCTCTCGCCCTGGACGCTCACCGTCGAAGGCGATCGCTGGTACGGGCGAGGCACCGCCGACAACAAGGGCCAGCACACGGTGAACCTCGCCGCACTCTCGCAGGTGCTGCAGGCCCGTGCCGGCCGCCTGGGCTTCAACCTCAAGCTCATTCTGGAAATGGGCGAGGAGACCGGCAGCCCCGGCCTGCGCGAGTTCTGCGAGCAGCAGAAGGACCGCCTCTCGGCCGACCTGTTCGTCGCCTCCGACGGCCCCCGTGTGCATGCGCAAAAGCCCACCGTGTTCCTCGGCTCGCGCGGCATCGCCAACTTCACCCTTTCCCTCAAGAGCCGCGACCGCGCCTTCCACTCCGGCAACTGGGGCGGAGTGCTCGCCAATCCGGCCACCATCGTGAGCCACGCGGTGGCCTCCCTGGTCGACGCGCAGGGCCGCATGAAGGTGGCCGGCCTGATGCCGCCGCCCCTGTTACCGAAGCTGCGCGAGGCCCTGGCCGACGTGGAGATCGGCGGCGACGCGAACGACCCGGCGCTCGACGAAGGCTGGGGCGAGCCCGGCCTCACCCCGGCCGAGCGCCTCATTGGCTGGAACACCATCGAGGTACTGGCCATGGGCGCGGGCAACCCGGAGCGTCCGATCGGCGCGATTCCGCCGCGCGCGGTGGCCCATTGCCAGCTGCGCTTCGTGCCCGGTACCGACTGGACCCGCCTGGCCGAGATCGTGCGCGCCCACCTGGACCAGCACGGTTTCGAGCAGGTCGAGGTCGAGGTGGTGGCGGCCACGCCAGCCACCCGCCTGGACCTGGACAGCCCCTGGGTGCGCTGGACGCTGGACTCCATCGAGGCCAGCACCGGCAAGAAGCCGACCCTGTTGCCCAACCTGGCCGGCTCGCTGCCCAATGACGTCTTCGCCGACCTGCTGGGCCTGCCCACCGTGTGGGTGCCGCACTCCTACCCCGCCTGCTCGCAGCACGCGCCCAACGAGCACCTGCTCGCGCCGGTGATGCGCGAGGGCCTGCTGCTCATGACCGGCCTCCTGTGGGACCTGGGCGAGACCGGTGGCGCGCGTCCCGCGCCCTGGCCCGCCGCCCGCCAGGCCACCCCGGCAATGGCCACTGCCTGAATCCCGCGCCAAGTCCTCCTGTCCCTTCTTTCCATTCCCCACCCACGAGCGAGCCCCATGAAGTTCCAGACCACCCGACGCAAGACCCTGATCTCCCTGGCCGCGGCCGCCGCGACGCCCCTGCTGTGGCCCGCCAGCGCCGCCGCCCAGGCCGCCTGGCCGAACAAGGGCCTGCGCATGGTTGTGCCCTTCCCGCCCGGCGGCGCGACCGACCTGTCGGCCCGCCTGCTCGCCGAGCACCTGACCAAGCGCCTGGGGCAGCCGGTGATCGTGGAGAACAAGCCGGGTGCGGCCACCGTGATCGGCGTCGAGGCCGTCACCAAGGCGCCGGCCGACGGCTACACCCTGCTCATGGCCGGCGTGGGGAGCTACGCGGTCCTGCCCGCCATGACCCCGAACCTGCCCTTCGACGTGAACAAGGACCTGGCCTACATCTCCATGGTCTCGACCACGCCCATCGTGCTGGTCACCCCCACCACCACCCCCTTCCGCAAGCTCGCCGACCTGTTCGCCGCCGCCAAGGCCAGTCCCGGCAAGCTGCGCTATTCCACCTATGGCCCGGGCTCGGCCCCGCACCTGGCGGGCGAGATGCTCAGCGCCGCCGCCGGCATCGAGATGGAAGCCATTCCCTACAAGGGCGCTTCCGAAGCCCAGCTGGCCCTGTTGCGCGGTGAGGTGGAACTGGGCTTCGAGGCCTACACGCCCTCGGCCCCCCACATCAAGGCCGAGAAGATGCGCGTGCTGGCCGTCAACAGCGAAAAGCGCAGCAACTTTCTGCCCCAGGTGCCCGGCCTGGGCGAGCTGGGCCTGGGCGTGGCCTCCATCGAAGCCTGCTACGGCATGGCCGCCCCTGCGGGGACCCCTGCCCCCATCCTCGGCCGCCTGGCCAAGGAACTGGCCGAGATCCTGGCCCTGCCCGAGGTCAAGGAGAAGATGGCCGGCATGTTCCTGGAGATCCCCGTCACCGGCCCGCAGGCCATGAACACGGTGATGAACGGCGAGCTGACCAAGTACCGCAACGTGGCACGCCGCCTCAAGCTCAATCCGGCCGCCTGACCCCCGGTTCGCGCATGACCACCCCCTCCCCTGCCTCGCTGGACCTCTCCGGCCTGCGGGGCAGCCACCTGCCGCTGCCCTGCGAGTCCCTGCAGCCGATGCTGGACTTCTTCGTCGGCCGTCTCGGCTGGCGCATCGACGCCATCTTCCCGGCGGACGCGCCCAATCAGGCCATCCTCTCTGGCCATGGCCTGACCCTGGCGCTGTTCGTGGGCCAGGGCCCGCAGCCCGAGGTGATCCGCCTGCTGTGCGACGTCCCCGACGCGGTGGCCGGCGGCCAGCGCGAGCTGGTGGCGCCCAACGGCGTGAAGCTGCGCTTCGTGCACGCAGTGCCGCCGATGGTGCTGCCGCCCACGCGCCAGGCCCTGGTGTTCAGCCGCATGGACGCGGAAGGTGGCGAAGGCTGGACGGTGGGCCGCGCCGGCCTGCGCTATCGCGACCTGCTGCCCGATCGGCACGGCGGGGCCTTCATCGCCTCGCACATTCGCATTCTCGAAGGCGGGCCGGTGCCGGACTATGTGCACTATCACAAGGTCCGCTTCCAGATGATCTTCTGCCGCAAGGGCTGGGTGCGCGTGGCCTACGAGGGCCAGGGCGAGCCGCTGGTGATGCACGCGGGCGACTGCGTGCTGCAGCCGCCGGAGATCCGCCACCGGGTGCTGGAAAGCTCCGCGGGCTGCGAGGTGGTGGAGCTGGCCAGCCCGGCGCAGCACATCACCATCGCCGACCATGACCTGCCCCTGCCCAGCGCGCCGCTGCCGCCAGACCATGACTTCCATGGCCAGCGCTTCGTCTTCAGCGAGGTCAAGCACGCTGCCTGGGCGCCCTGGCGCGTGCCCGGTTTCGAGGTGCGCGACACCGGCATCGGCGCGGCCACCTTCGGCCTGGCCGGCGCCCGGGTGGTGCGCGCCACCGGCGCCGCGCCGGCCTGGCGGCAGACGCAGCGCGGCTCCGAGCTCGTCTTCTACTTCGTGCTGCGGGGCCGCCTCACGATCAATGTCGGCGGCCAGGCCCACGACCTGGCGGCCGACGACAGCGTGACCCTGCCCGAGGGCCTGCCCTACGCGCTCTCGGCCAGCGCCGACCTGGAGATGCTGGAAGTGTCGCTGCCCGAGAACCCGGCCAGCGACACCGTGCCGGCCTGAGGCGGGCGGCCTCCGGGCCGCGGATCCTCGCGCCATTAAGATGCGCCGGAACCCGTCCAGGAACCGGAGGCCCCTGCCATGTTGATCAACTGCGTTGCCTACGAGAAGGGCCGCCGCCTCGACGACGTCCCGGTGGCCGACATCGCCCGCTACCTGGCGCGGCCCGACTGCTTCGTGTGGGTGGCGCTGCGTGACGCGACGCCCGAGGAAATGGCGCAGATGCAGCAGCAGTTCGGCCTGCACGAACTGGCAGTGGAAGACGCGCTGCACGGGCACCAGCGGCCCAAGACCGAGGAGTACGCCGACGACACCCTGTTCACCGTGGTGCACACGGTCGAACTCTCGCCCACCGACGAGCCCCTGGTGGGCGAGGTGAACGTGTTCGTCGGCCCCAACTACGTGCTCTCGGTCCGCAACCGCAGCCGCCACCAGCTGCTGGGGGTGCGGGCCCGCTGCGAGCGTGAGCCCGAGCTGCTGCAGCTGGGGCCGGCCTTCGTGCTCTATGCCATCGTCGACTCGGTGGTGGACCGCTATTTCCCGCTGGTCGACGCCCTGGAAGACGAGCTCGACGCCATCGAGGACCTGATCTTCGAGCCGGGCATCCAGGCACGCGAGAACGTCAAGCGCCTGTATGAGCTCAAGCAGCGGGTGACCCTGGTGCGGCATGCGGTGCTGCCGCTCCTGGAAGCGATGGACCAGCTCACCGGCGGCCGGGTGCCGCCGGTCTTCGCCCACACCCAGGACTACTTCCGCGACGTGGTGGACCACCTCACCCGCATCCAGGGCGCCCTGGAGACCCTGCGCGAAACGATCAACACCGCCATCCAGGTGAACCTGGCGGTGAGCACCATCGAGGAGTCGCAGACCACCAAGCAACTGGCGGCCTGGGCCGGCGTCTTCGCCCTGGCCACCTTCATGGTCGGCGTGTGGGGCATGAACTTCAAGTACATGCCCGAGCTGGAGCAGCCCTGGGGCTACCCGGCGGCCCTGGCAGCGATCTTCGGCGCCTGCGGGGTGATGTGGTGGCGGTTCCGCAAGGCGGGTTGGCTCTGACCGGTCGCGAGAAGCCCGGCCCGCTTGACGGATTCCGCGTCACGGAACACAATCAGCCATGATCCACTCGTTCAAGTGTGCCGACACCGGCGCACTCTTTCGCAGCCAGGCGGTGCGCCGGTTCGCGAACGTTGAACGCGTAGCCCGGCGAAAGCTGTTGCAGCTGCATGCCGCCACGGAACTGGCCAGCCTGCGGATTCCTCCAGGCAACCAGCTGGAAGCGCTCAAGGGCGACCGCAAGGGACAACACAGCATCCGCGTCAACGACCAATGGCGGGTGTGCTTCGTCTGGCGTGACGAAGGGGCCCATGACGTTGAAATCGTGGACTACCACTAGGAGTTGAAAGTGGCGAAATTGCTCGACGAAATCCATCCCGGTGAGGTCCTGCTGGAGGACTTCATGAAGCCCATGGGCATCTCGGCCCGCCAGCTTGCGGCCGATATCGACGTATCCCCCAGCCGCATCAGCGACCTGGTGAACGGGCAGCGCCCGGTCACGGCCGACACGGCCCTGCGCCTGGGGCTTTTCTTCAACATGGATCCCCGCTTCTGGCTCAACCTGCAGACTGAATACGACATGCGCGTGGCTTCGCGCACGCTGCAGGCCAAGATCGCTCCCCGGATCCGCACCTTCCACGCTCCGGCTGCGGCTTGAGCCCCGCACGCCCCATGACCGTCACCATCTTCCACAACCCCGCCTGCGGCACCAGCCGCAACACCCTGGCCCTGCTGCGTCATGCCGGCCTCGAGCCCGTGGTCGTCGAGTACCTCAAGACCCCGCCCACCAAGCCAGAACTGCAGGCGCTGCTGGCCGAGATGGGGGTGCCGGTCCGCGCCATCCTGCGCGAGAAGGGCACGCCCTACGCCGAACTGGGCCTGCAGGATGCGAAGTGGACCGACGAGCAGTTGCTGGACTTTATTGGCCAACACCCGATCCTGATGAACCGGCCCATCGTGCGCACGCCCCTGGGCACGCGCCTGTGCCGGCCCAGCGAGGAAGTGCTGGCCATCCTGCCCACCGCCAAGCTGCCCGACTTCGTGAAGGAAGACGGCGAGGTGGTCCGGGACAGCGGCGAGCGAATCGGCGGCTGATTCGCCCGCCGGCCACCGGCCGGTGGCAGAAGGCGCCTCAGCGCGCCTGCATGAAGCCGGCGAAGAACGCCGCCAGCGCCTCGTGCGCGTCCAGCGGCAGCACATGGGCCACGTACTGGTCCGGCCGCACCACCACCAGCGCGCCCTGCGCGCGGTCGATGCCGCGCAGGTCATAGATGTCCGGCTGGTGGCGCACCACCGCGCTGTACACCTTCTCGTAGTCATACAGGCCCAGGCGCCCCTTGGGCGGACGCAGCATGGCAGGCATGGCCTCGATGGCCAGCTCCGTGTGCGGCTGCTGGAAGACGCCGCGCAGGTCGAACACCGCATCCAGGTCCTGGCCCGTCGGGGTGAAACGGCGCACCGGCGAGTCGGGGGACTCGCCCAGGAAGCGGGCCAGCGCGCGCAGGCCGCGGCTGTCGTCCTGGTGGTCCCCGGCGCCAGCGAACGCGTAGAGGCGCCACCGGCCGTCGGCCAGGGCCGCGTGGCCCAGGTGCACCGGCTTGGCGTCGTTGATCTGCAGCACCTGCGCCGAATGAAAGCGCTTGCCGAGGGTGAAGCCGGTGGCCAGGTGCTGGTGGGTGGCCTCGCCGGTGATCATCGACGGGGTGTAGTGCGTGCCCACGCCGGCGGTGAAGCGGCCGTGCTGCTCGAAGTACTTCTGGAACTCCTTGGGGTCCACGCCCGGCCCGCCGGCATCGCCTTCGATCTTGGGCCGGTCGCTGATCATCTTGGACCACTCGCGGTCGAAGTCGATCAGGCCCTTGCCGGCCACCTGGCGCTCCGCCGAGTAGGTGTGCAGCAGCTGCGGCGTGGCCTGCCCGCGCAGCACCGCGGCCAGCTTCCAGCCGAGGTTGAAGGCGTCCTGCATGGAGAAGTTCATGCCCTGGCCCGCCTTGGGGCTGTGGGTGTGGCAGGCGTCGCCGGCGATGAAAACGCGCGGCAGGCGGCTGCCTTCCTGGCCGGCGGGCACGTCGTCGTACTTGTCGCAGATGCGCTGGCCGATCTCGTACACCGACCACCAGGGCACCTCCTTCACCTCCAGGGTGTAGGGATGCAGGATGCGCTGCGCCGCGGCGATGAGCTTGTCGACGGTGATGCCACGCGCGGCCACCCGCTCGGCCTCGCCAAGCTTTTCCATCTCGACGTAGAGGCGCACCAGGTAGCCACCCTCGCGCGGAATGACCATCAGGCTGCCGTGCGGCGACTGCACCGCCGCCTTGTAGCGGATGTCGGGGAAGTCGGTCACGGCCAGCACGTCCATCACGCCCCAGGCCTGGTTGGCCGAGCCCCCCACCAGCTCGAGGCCGATGGACTTGCGCACCGCGCTGCGGGCGCCGTCGCAACCCACGACGTAGCGGGCCCGCACCGTCTCGACCTGGCCGGCGTGGGCCGCGTCGCAGCGCTCCAGGCGCACGGTCACCGGGTACTCGGCGCCTTCGTCGACCGTCACGTCCAGCACCTTGCGCGCGTAATACGGCTCCATGCGACTCGGGGAGTTGCGCATGTGGGCCAGGTAGTGGTCATGCACCCGCGCCTGATTGAGCACCACGTGCGGAAACTCGGACAGGCCGTCCTCGGTGTCCTGCACCCGGCCGTGACGGACGATGCGATTGACGTCCCGGTCGTCGGGCTTCCAGAAGGTCACCTCGTTGATCCAGCAGGCCTCCTCCTCCACCTTCTTCGCGAAGCCGAAGGCCTGGAACATCTCCATCGTGCGGCAGGCGATGCCGTCGGCCTGGCCGAGGTTGATCGGGCCGTCCTTCTGCTCGACGAGGCAGGTGCGGATATCTGGGAAGTTCGCCATCTGGGCCGCCAGGGTGAGGCCGGCCGGGCCCGCGCCCACCACCAGCACGTCCACCTGCTGCGGCACGCCCTCGCCATGGGGCAGCGCGTGCGGGGATGCCTCGCGGATCTCGGGGTCGCGGTTCTGGAAGCCGTTCAGGTGGAATTGCATGGGGTCGTCTCCGTAAGTGGCGCCGGGCGGCGGAGGGACCCGGCTTTGATCAGCATCATGATTATACGTATGCTGAGCATTTGATGCCAGAGGGATAGAATCCGGACGAACCCGTAGGCGGCCGCGCCCGCCCGAGCCCCGAACCAGCCCCGAATGAAAGACAAGTCGAAAAACCTGGACCCCCGCACCCTACCCGGCCACCTGGCCCGCCGGGTGCAGCAGCTGGCCGTAGCCCTGTTCGTGGAGGAGGTGGGCGAGATCGGCCTCACCCCCGTGCAGTACTCGGCGCTGCAGACGGTGTGCAACCAGCCCGGCATCGACCAGAAGACCCTGGCGGCCACCATCGCCTACGACACCTCGACCATCGCCGGCGTGATCGACCGCCTGGAGGCCCGGGGCCTGCTGGCCCGCCAGGTCTCGCCCACCGACCGCCGCGCCAAGCTGCTCACGCCGACCGCCGAGGGCACCCGCACCCTGGCCGCGGTCGTGCCCCGCATGCTGCGGGCGCAGGATCGGCTGCTCGAGCCCCTGGCCGCCGCCGACCGCAAGGAGTTCATGCGGATGATGCGGGTGGTGATCGAGGCCAACGCCGAATTGAGCACCATCCCGGCCAAGGAGTGAGGCATGGACAAGGACGACCTGTCTGAATGGATCCACGACCACGTGTTCGACGCCGGCAATGACGCGGCCGAGCGCGGCACCCGGGCGGTGATGTGGATCACCCTGCTGATGATGGTCGTCGAGATCGCCGCGGGCTGGTGGTTCAACTCGATGGCGCTCTTGGCCGACGGCTGGCACATGAGCTCGCATGCGGTGGCCATCGGCCTGTCGGCCTTTGCCTATGCCACCGCCCGCACCTACGCGCGCGACCCGCGCTTCGCCTTCGGCACCTGGAAGGTCGAGATCCTGGGCGGCTTCGCCAGCGCCATCTTCCTGCTGGGGGTGGCGGTGATGATGGTGGTGGGCTCGGTGGAGCGCCTGCTCACGCCCGAGCCGATCGCGTACCGGGAGGCGATCGTCATCGCCATCCTGGGACTGGTGGTCAACGGGGTCTGCGCCTGGATCCTGGGCCGGGCGCATCACCATGGCCACGGTCACGGGCATTCACATGGCCACGCCCATGGGCACGGTCACCCTCATCACCATGCGCACGAGGCCCATGGCCATCACCACGACCTCAACCTGAAATCCGCCTACCTGCATGTGGTGGCCGACGCCGCCACGTCCGTGCTGGCCATCCTGGCGCTGGCCGGCGGCTGGATCTGGGGCTGGTCCTGGCTGGACCCGCTCATGGGCCTGGTGGGTGCGGTGCTGGTCGCCCTGTGGGCGCGGGGCCTGGTGATTGACACCGGCAAGGTGCTGCTCGATCGGGAGATGGACCACCCGGTGGTCGACGAGATCCGCGAGGCGGTGGAAGCCGAGGCCGGCACCCGCATCACCGACCTGCATGTCTGGCGGGTCGGCAAGCAGGTCTACTCCTGCGCGATGACGGTGGTGACCCGCGACCGCTCGCTCACGCCAGACGCGGTGCGCGAGCGGCTGTCGGTGCACGAGGAGATCGTGCACTCGACGATCGAGATCCACCACCGCTGAAGGCGGCGGCCTGCATCAACCGCGCACCGCTGCCTCGATCGCCGCGACGTCGATCTTCCCCATCTGCATCATCGCCTCGAAGGCGCGACGGGCCACCGCCGGGTCGGGGTCGGCGATCGCCTCGGTCAGCACGCGCGGCGTGATCTGCCAGCTCAGGCCCCAGCGGTCCTTGCACCAGCCGCAGGCGCTGGGCTGGCCGCCATTGCCCACGATGGCGTCCCACAGCCGGTCGGTCTCGGCCTGGTCGTCGGTCGCCACCTGGAAGGAGAAGGCCTCGCTTTGCGGAAAGGCCGGGCCGCCATTGAGGCCCAAGCAGGGAATGCCCAGGACGGTGAATTCCACGGTGAGCACGTCGCCCTGCTTGCCCGCAGGGTAGTCGGCCGGTGCGTGGAAGACGCGGCCGACCGCGCTGTCCGGAAAGGTCTGCGCATAGAACGTCGCAGCGTCGAGGGCGCCGCCGTTGAACCAGAGGCAGACGGTGTTCCTGGGGGTCATGGTCGATCTCCTGTCTGTGTGGACTTGAAGCAGGGGCGGCTGCGGCCTCAGCGTCGGCGAGTGCCTCAGCGCTTGCGACTGGCCTGGCCCGCCTGGTACTTGCGCCAGTAGCCGAACTCGTCCTCGTGTACCTCGAGGTCGACCTCGGCCACCCGGGCCTGCAGGCGCTCCTGCACGTCGGCCACCGCCTGGTTGTAGATGGAGGGGCCGATCTCCTCGAGGAAGAACCCGAGCAGGCCCGCCGCGGCGATGTTCCCGATCGGCTCGTCCATGTGCTCACGGAAGTAGCGCTCGATGGAGGCGACGGCCTGCTGGCGGGTGTCTTTGGGCAGTTCGATCATGG
>CAZCTU010000018.1:0-14378 GCA_964501495.1 uncultured Ramlibacter sp. | reverse complement strand
GCCTATGCCGTCATCCTGGTGGGCGCCATCCTGGGCGCCATCACCGGCACGGTGGCGGCCTCGGTCATCGCGATGGCGGTGATCGCGCTGCCCATCATGCAGCGCTACGGCTACGACATGCGCCTGGCCACCGGCGTGATCGCCGCCTCCGGCACCATCACGCAGGTGATTCCGCCGTCCCTGGTGCTGATCGTCCTGGCCGACCAGCTGGGCAAGTCGGTGGGTGACATGTACCTGGGCGCGGTCGGCCCGTCGGTGGCACAGGTCCTGATCTTCGCCGGCTTCATCTTCGTGATGTCGCTGCTGCGCCCGAAGTCCATGCCCGGCCTGCCGCCGGAGGCCCGGACCCTGCGGGGCTGGGCGCTGGCGCGCAAGGTGCTTGCGGGCGTGCTGCCCTCGTCCGTCCTGATCTTCGTGGTGCTGGGCACCATCTTCATGGGCCTGGCCACGCCGACCGAGGCGGGCGCCATGGGCGTGCTGGGCGCCCTCGTCCTGGCGGCCCTGCACAAGCGCCTGAACTTCGGCATGGTGTACGCCGGCATGAAGGACACGATGAACGTGACCGTCATGGTGATTTTCATCCTGATCGGCGCCACCGTCTTCACCCTGGTCTTCCAGGGGGTCGATGGCTCCAAGTGGGTGGAGCACCTGTTCACGGCGGTGGGCGCGGACGACGCGGTGACCTTCCTCATCGTCGTCAACATCATGATCTTCGTCCTGGCCTTCTTCCTGGACTTCTTCGAGATCGCCTTCATCGTGGTGCCGCTGCTGGCGCCCATGGCCCAGAAGCTGGGCATCGACCTGGTCTGGTTCGGCGTGCTGCTGTGCGTGAACATGCAGACCAGCTTCATGCACCCGCCCTTCGGCTTCGCGCTGTTCTACCTGCGCGGCATCGCGCCCAAAGAGGTCAAGACCACCGACATCTACCTGGGCGCGCTGCCCTGGGTGGGGCTGCAGCTGCTGCTGGTGGGCGTGCTGATCTTCTTCCCGGAGCTGGTGACCGGCATGCTGGACCAGCCGGTGGCCGACAACCCGGCCATCGAGATCCGGGTCGAGGAGCCCCCGGCGGCCGACGCACCGGCGGCCGATGCCTCGCAGCCCGGGGCGGAGGCGCAGCAGGCGGCGCCCGATCCGGCGGATTACTTCAACAAGAAATAGCGTCTGCCGGCCAGACGCCTTCACCCCATTCAGAAAGAGACACCATGAGCACGCTCACCCTGGCCCAGGCCAATACCATCATCGCGGCCGCCCTGGCCCGCTCCAAGGCCGAGGGCTTCAAGCCCATGGGTATCGCCGTCCTCGACGGCTCGGGCAACCTCAAGGCCTTCGCCAGCGAGGACGGCGCCAGCATGTTCCGCTTCGATATCGCCCGCGCCAAGGCCTGGGGTGCGGTTGGCATGGGCGTGTCCAGCCGCGCGCTGGGCCAGCGCGCCAAGGACAACCCCAACTTCTTTGTGTCCCTGGCCGCCACGGCCGAGGGCAAGTTCCTGCCCCAGACCGGCGCGGTCGTGATCAAGTCGGCCAGCGGCGAGGTGATTGGCGCGGTCGGCGCCAGCGGCGGCACCGGTGACGAAGACGAGCTGATCTGCATCGCCGGCGTGGAGGCCGCGGGACTCTCCGCCGGCTGAAGGATCAGGCCCGCAGGGGCTCGTTGTTCCCGCGGCGGTTCACTTCGTGGAAAACGCCCCGCAGCCACCGATTGGCCGGGTCGTGCTGCAGGCGGCGGTGCCACAGTAGCTGCACGTCGGCGTGGGGCGGTCGCAGCGGCAGTTCGACCCTGCGGATGGCAATGTGCCGGTCCAGCACCGTGGCGATGTCGTCCGGCACCGTGGCCACCAGGTCCGATCCAGGCAGGATGGCCAGCAGGCTCATGAAGTGCGAAAGCTCCAGGGTCACCCGGCGCTGCCAGCCCTTTTCCTCCAGGAAGCGGTCCAGCATGTGTTCACGCCCGTCGGGCCGCACGATCACGTGGCGCGCGTCCAGGAATTGCCTGCGCGTCAGTCGCGGGCCCACCGACGCGTTGTCTGCGGACACGATGCAGGTGTAGGAGGTCCGGAACAGGGCCTGCTGGAAGAAGCCGGCCTTTTGCAGGTCGGGAAAGAACCCCACCGCCAGTTCGGCCTCGCCGGAGGCCAGCGCCTCCGCCGCGTCCTTGGGCGGCATGGACCGGGTGCGCAGGCCCACCAGGGGCGCCTCGGTTCTGAGTCGGCGCAATACATGGGGCAGGAAGGCCACCTCGCCGATGTCGGGGGTGAGGAGGGTGAAGTGGCGCTCGGCGCGGCCTGGCTCGAAGGCCGTCTGGCGCAGGATGCGGGTCTGGATGGCCTCGACCACCTCATGCACCTGCGGGCCCAGCTCCAGAGCGCGGGGCGTCGGCTCCATGCGCGCGCCGGTCCGCACGAACAGGGCGTCGTCAAAGAGGGCGCGCAGGCGGGCGAGGGCGGCGCTGGTGGCGGGCTGGCTCAGTCCCAGGGCCTCGGCGGCCCGGTTCACGCTACGGTGGCGGGCCAGGGCGTCGAAGGCCACCAGCAGGTTCAGGTCGACGGAGCGTATATCCATGGCGTGGATTTTATGAATCCGCTCAATCATATTCCCGGATAGGCCTGCGCCCCCTAGCATCTCCGGCGGAGACAAGCCTTGAGCAAAGACAAACACCTGCCCGGTTGCGGCTGCGGCATCGATACCCATGCCCATGTGGTGCCGGAGAATTTTCCGGCCTACCTGGGCAGCCGCCTGCCGGCCGACTGGCCCTCGATGGCGGCCGCCCAGGCCTGCCACCGGCACGTGATGATCGCGGGCAAGGTGTACCGCACCGTTTCCGACAAGTGCTGGGATACGGCCCGGCGTCTGGCCGACTTCGAGGCCATGGGCCTGGACCTGCAGGTGGTCTCGCCCATGCCCGAGCTGCTGTCCTACTGGATGGCGCCGGCCGACGCGCAGCAGCTGCTTCGCTACACCAACGACCAGGTCGCCGCCATGGTGGCCGAGAGCGGCGGGCGCATCGCCGGGCTGGGCGCAGTGCCCCTGCAGGACATGGACCTGGCCCTGCGCGAACTGGAATACGTGGTCAAGGTGCTCGGCTTCCCCGGCGTGGAGCTGGGCAGCAACATCAACGGCGACCCGGTGGGTCACCCGAAGTTCGACCCGTTCTTCGAGGCCTGCGAGACCCTGGGCGCCTGCGTGTTCGTGCATGCGTTGCGGCCGGCCGGCATGGAGCGTCTGGTGGGCCCAGCGCCGCTGCAGCAGGTGCTGGCCTATCCCGGCGACGTGGGTCTGGCGGCGGCCTCGGTCATCACCGCCAACCTGCCGCTGCGCCGTCCGGGCCTGCGCATCGCCTTCAGCCATGGCGGCGGCACGCTGGCCTCTCTGCTGCCGCGCCTGGAGCAGGGCTGGCACACCTTTCCCGCGCTGCAGGAAAGCGTCACCGCCTCGCCGCGCGAGCAGGCGGCGCGCCTCTATTACGACACCCTGGTGTTCGACACGCCCACGCTGCGGCACCTGGTGGCCAGCTTCGGCGCGACGCAGCTGATGGTCGGCACCGACTATCCCTTCAACTTCCATGACCGCACGCCGATCGATCGCATCCGGCAGGCGGCTTTCGACGAGACCACCACCATGAACCTGATCCGCCACAACGCCGGGCGCTTCCTCGGCATGACCGCAGGAGGCGCGCGATGAGCTCTCCCTGGATCGAGGGTCTGCGCAGCGTCGCCCTCAACGTGCCCGACCTGGCCCGCGCCGAGGCCTTCTACACCGAGGTCTGGAACCTCGAAGTGGCCCACCGCAAGGAGGGCTCGGTCTACCTGCGCGGCACCGGCAGCGACCACCACCTGCTGGCCCTGTACGCGGGCGGCCCGGTGCCGCAGATCCGCCAGGTGACGCTGCGCGCGCGCAGCGCCGAGGCGCTCGAGGCCGTCGCCCAGGCGGCGGTCCGCGCGGGGGGCACCCTGGTCTCGCCGATCGGCCCGCTGTCGAAGAACCCCGCCAGCGGGACGGGCCTGACCCTGCGCGACCCGCATGGCCGCATCTTCCAGGTCGTGCACGGCGACACGCGCCATGCGCCGCAGGCGACGCATCGTGACCGCCCGGTGCGCCTGACCCATGTGGTGCTCAATAGCCACGCCGTCGATGACACCCAGGCCTTCCTCACCGAGGCCTTCGGCTTCAAGCTGGCCGACCGCACGGTGGCCATCGCCTTCATGAACTGCAACACCGACCACCACACCCTGGCGGTGGGCATCGCCGACAACGACGCGCTCAATCACATTGCCTTCCTCATGCCCGACCTCGACGGCGTGATGCGCGGCGGCGGCCGCATGAACGATGCTGGCTTCCCGATTCAATGGGGCCCCGGCCGTCATGGCCCGGGCAACAACCTCTTCAACTACTTCATCGACCCCTTCGGCGTCGTCATCGAATACACCGCCGACGTGCAGCAGGTCGATGACGGCTACGTGGCCCGCGGCCCCGCGGACTGGAAGTGGCCGCCTGGCCGCGTCGACCAGTGGGGCATCTCGCCGCCGCCGGGTCCCGAGCTGAAGGAGGCGCAGCGCCGCGTCCTCTTCGTCCCCGCCTGATTTTTCCTTTCCAACCTGACCCTCGCCATGAAGTTCACCACCTACCTGCGCAATGGCGCGCCACGCCTGGCCGCCGTCGACGGCGCCGACCTGATCGACCTGCATGATGCCGACCCCCGCGTGCCGGCCGACCTGCGCGCCGCCCTGAAGGCCGGCGTCGACCTGCCGGCTGCGGCCCGTGCCGCAATCGGTGGCCGGTCCGCCCGCCAGCCGATGGCCGCCGTGAAGCTGGCCCCCTTGGTGCCCGAGCCGGGCAAGATCATCTGCCTGGGCCTGAACTACTTCGACCATGCGAAGGAAGGCGGCCGCGACAAGCCCGAGTACCCCTGGTTCTTCTTCCGTGGCGCCTCTTCCCTGGTGGCCCATGGCGAGGAGGCCTGGGCGCCCAAGGCCTCGGCCAAGTTCGACTACGAGGCCGAGCTGGCGGTGGTGATCGGCCGCACCGTGCCGCGGCATGTGAGGCAGGCCGACGCGCTGCAATACGTCTTTGGCTACACCTGCTTCAACGACATGAGCGTGCGCGACTTCCAGAAGCGCACGCCGCAGTGGACCATCGGCAAGAACTTCGACCGCACCGGCGGCTTCGGCCCGGTGCTGGTCACCGCCGATGAACTCGCCCCCGGCGCGACCGGCCTGCGCCTGCAAAGCCGCCTGAACGGCCAGGTGATGCAGGACGCCAACACCGACGACATGATCTTCAACGTGGCCGAGACCATCGCGCTGCTGGCCGAGGTGCTCACCCTCGAGCCCGGCGATGTGATCGTGATGGGCACGCCCGCTGGCGTGGGCCAGGCCCGCACGCCGCCGGTCTGGATGAAGGCCGGCGACACCATCGAGATCGAGATCGAGGGCGTGGGCCTGCTGTCCAACCCGGTCGTGGCCGAGCCCAACTGACCGCACCCCATGCAAGACCAAGTGTTCGACGTCGCCATCGTGGGCTTCGGTCCGGCCGGCGCGGTGGCCGCCGGCCTGCTGGGGCAGGCCGGTCTGAAGGTCTATGCCTGCGACAGGCTGCCCGGGGTCTACGAGATTCCGCGCGCGATCGCGCTGGACCACGAGATCCTGCGGGTGTTCCAGCAGCTGGGCATCAGCGAGGAGGTGGCGGCGCATTGCGAGCCCTTCACCAACTCCGAGTTCCATGGCGTGGACGGGCAGTTGATTCGCCGCATGACCATGGTGGCGCCGCCCTATCCGCAGGGCTACACGCCTTCGGTGGTGTTCACCCAGCCCCCGGTGGAGCGCGCATTGCGGGCCCGTGTGGGCCGCCTGCCTGACGTGACGGTGGAACTCGGCGTCGAGGTCACGGGCGTCGCCCAGGACGCGGGTGGCGTCACCCTCAGCGCCCGCCAGGGCGATGCCGAACGCACCGTGCGTGCCCGCTACGCCCTGGCCTGCGACGGCGGCTCCAGCACGGTCCGCGGGCTGCTGGACCTGCCCCTGGAGGACCTGGACTTTGACGAGCCCTGGCTGGTGGTCGACGTGATGGTCAACGAGAAGGGCCTGGCCAAGTTGCCCAGGACCAGCGTGCAGTATTGCGAACCCGACCGGCCCTGCACCCTGGTGATCGGCCCGGGCAACCACCGCCGCTGGGAGATTTCGCTCAAGGCGGGGGAGGACCCGAAGCAGGCCGCCACCCCCGAGGGCACCTGGAAGCTGCTTTCCCGCTGGATCTCGCCGGAGGACGGCGAGCTGTGGCGGCAATCGAGCTACCGCTTCCATGCCCTGGTCGCCGAGCGCTGGCGCGCGGGACGGGTCTTCCTCGCAGGCGACGCCGCCCACATGCAACCGCCCTTTCTTGGCCAGGGCATGTGCCAGGGTATTCGCGACGTGGTCAACATCGGCTGGAAGCTGCAGGCGGTGCTGCGTGGCGAGGTCACCGGAGCGGCCGCCGAGGCCCTCCTGGACAGCTACGGCGATGAGCGCAAGGCGCATGTGCGCGCGCTGACGACGACGCTCAAGGGCATTGGCGCGGTGATCTGCGAGCGCGATCCGGCCAAGGCCCGGGCCCGCGACGCGAAGATGCTGGCCGACTGCGGCGGGGTGGTGAAGGACACGCCGCGCCAGGACGTGCTGCCGCGCCTGAGCGCGGGCCTGCTATCGGGTCGCGAGCACCCGGCCCGTGGCACGCTGTTCCCGCAGCCCTGGCTGAAGACCCCCGGCGGCCGGCGGCGGATGGACGATGTGGCTGGCCATGGCTGGCGCCTGGTCCATGCCGGTCCGGCCGGCGTGTCCGCCCCCGCCTTCGTGACGCCGCTGGCCCTGGGGCCGGGTGGCGTCGCAGAAGCCGAGGGCGTGGTTGCCGCCTGGTTCGCCCGCCACGGTTGCCAGGCCGCACTGGTTCGGCCTGACAACTATGTCTATGGCGTCGCCGCTGATGACTCAGGCATTCAGCCGTTGCTGGACGAGGCTGCCGGGGCACTGGGACTGGCCGAGGCCGTGTCGGCTTGACGTCATCGCCCGAGAGTTCCCCTTTCCAAACCACCGCAAGATCTAAAACGAGGAGACAACCATGGATCGCCGCCAATTCACCTTCGCTACCGCCGCCACCCTGGCCGCCGGCTGGGGCACGCTTGCACAGGCCCAGCCGGCATGGCCCCAGCGCCCGGTGCGCTGGATCCTCTCGGCACCGGCCGGCTCGGGCCCCGACATCCTGGCCCGCTTCGTCGCCGACCAGCTGTCGCGGCAGATGGCGCACCCGATCACGATCGAGAACCGCCCCGGTGGCTCCAACGTCGTGGGCGCCCAGGCTGCGGCCCGAGCCCCTGCCGATGGCCACAACTTCTTCTTCGCCACCACCGCGGCCGTGGTGACCAACGCCTACACCTTCAAGGCGCTGCCCTACGACCCGGTGAAGGACTTCACGCCGGTGCGGCTCGTTGGCCGCAGCCCCTTCATCATCGCCGCGGCGACCACCTACCCGGCCAAGGACCTGAACGAGGTGATCGCCCGCGCCAAGGCGGCACCTGGCCAGGTGGCCATTGCCACGGACGGCCCGAAGACCTTCTCCGGCATGCTGGCGGATGTGGTGGCCAGCATGGCCGGCATCCAGCTCAACAACATTCCCTATGGCACACGCCCGGGTGCCGCCATCCAGGACGTGATCAGCGGCCGGGTGCAGCTGGTGGTCATGCCACATGCGGCACTGGACAGCTACCTCGAGAGCGGCCAGTTGCGTGCGCTGGCGGTCAGCACCGGCAAGCGCCTGACCGAGTTGCCCAACACCCCGGCGCTGTCCGAGACCTTCCCCGGCTTCGAGTACACCGGCTGGAATGGCCTGTTCGCCCCGGCCGGCACACCGGCCGAGGTCGTGGCCCGTGTCAACCGGGACCTCGAGGCGGTGCTGCGCCAGCCCGACATCGGCAAGCGCATGCTCGGGATGGGCTCCTTCGTCGAACCGCGGATGACCGTGGCCGAGTTCGATGCATTCATGAAGGGCGAGCGCGAGCGCTGGGCGGCCCTGGTCAAGACCTTGGGCATTCAGCCCGAGTGATCCGCGGGGCGGGTGGAGGTCCGGGCGCTGTCTGGCGCGCCCCTGCGCCGGGCCTCAGGCTGCCGCTGGCGTGCCTCCGCGAACGCCCTTGGCCACCAGCGCCCGGTACTCGGAGGGCGAGTGCCCGACTTCCCGGCGGAAGAAACGACTGAAGTAGGCCGGGTCCTCGAAGCCGGTCTGGGCAGCGACCTCCACGACCGGCATCGGGGTGTAGGCCAGCAGGCGGCGCGCCTCCAGCATGCGGCGGTCATGCAGCATCTGCAACGCAGACCTGCGCGCCACCGCGCGGCAACTGCGACTGAGATGGTCTGGCGTCACCCCCAGCTGGGCGGCGTAGAAGTCCAGTGGCTGGGGCGAGGCATAGTGATGATCCACGAGGACCTGGAAACGGCGCACCAGCGTGTCGCGCGCGCCAGGCCGCTGCTCGCGCTCGAACTGCACCCCGCGCTCGCGCACGAAGCGCACCGCCACCAGCGTGGCCAGCGCATGCAGCGCATGCACCCGGCCTGGTGCGGCGCTCGTGAACTCCCGCGCCAACTGGGCCAGCAGGCCCGCGAACGCCGCGGCGTCCGCGGGCCGCTCGATCACGAAGGACTGGTCCAGCGCGCCGGCCACCAGCGCCGAGCCACCCAGCAGCTGGCCCAGCGTGGCGGTCGGGATCGTCACCTGGTGGCCCACCGCGTCCCGGGTGTAGGTGAAGCCATGGACCGAGCCGGGAGCGAGCATCAGCATTGCCGGCCCGCTGGCCTTGAACTCGCGGCCATCGATCGTGCCGCGCACCCGGCCCTTATGCAGGAACTGGAATTGGTGCAAACCCTCGTGGTGGTGGGCCGGAATCGTCCAGTCCATCTCGTTGCCGCGGACGGCGACCGATTCATAGTGCAGGCAGTCGTCGGGCTGGTCGTGACGGACTTCGTCAAATCCGACCAGCAGGAGGGCAGGGGGCTTCATGCACCCGATTCTGGCGCGATGCCGGAAATGTGCAAGAAGCAGCACGTTTCGTCCATCGCCATCCGGCCTTCGCCGGCGCACAGTCAGTCCCCATGACCCGCAACCCCGCGCCCATCACGCCACCGCCCGCCCCTGGCGGCGCACCGGTGGCGCCTGAGGCCGCCGCACCTCCCATGCCGCCGCCGGCGCCCCTGCGCCTCACCGGCGCCCAGGCGCTGGTGCGCATCCTCCTGGCCGAGAAGGTCGACACCGTCTTCGGCATCGTTGGCGGCAAGCTCTCGCCCCTGTTCCATGCCTTGAGCCGCGAGCCCCGCATCCGCTTCATCGGCGTGCGCCATGAGGCCGCCGGCCCGATGATGGCCGCCGCCCTGCATGCCGGCACCGGCAAGATCGCGGTGGCCGTCGGCGAGCTAGGCCCCGGCGGCCTGAACATGGCCTCGGGCCTGGGCGTGGCCTTCAACAACAACCTTCCGCTGCTGGCCATCACCACCAACCAGCATCGCGCCTCGGCGTATCCGCACGTGGGCGTGTTCATGGACCTGGACACCCGCGCCGTCACCGCGCCCCTGACCAAATGGAACGCGGTGGTCCATGACGGCCGCCGCATGCCCGAGCTCGCGCGCCGCGCCTTCCGCGAGGCCCTGGGCGGCCGGCCCGGGCCGGTCCACCTGGACATCCCGCAGGACGTGCTGGGTGAGGTTCATGCCTTCGCGGCCGACGAGTTCGACCTGGCGCCCGCGCGCTACCGGGCGACGCTGCCGCCCCGGCCTTCGGCCGCGGCGGTGGCGGAAGCCGCCGAGCTTCTGCTGCAGGCGCGCCGTCCGCTGCTGGTGGGCGGCGGCGGTGTGGTGGCTGCCGGCGCGCAAGGGCTGCTTCGCGAACTGGCCGCGCGCCTGCGCGCGCCGGTGGTGCCCACCCAGATGGCCCTGGGCGTGGTGCCGTCGGACAGCCCCCACTTCATCGGCCACGGCGGCCTCATCGCCGGCGAGGCGGTCAAGCACGCCTTCGAGCAGGCCGACGTCATCCTGAGCGTGGGCTGCCGCTGGTCCTCCTGGATGTGGGACGAGCGCGGCGCGCTGGCGCGCCGCCACCACAAGCTGGTCAACGTCAACATCGACCCCTCCGCCCTCGGCGGACCTGCGCTGCACGAGGTGGCGATGCAGGCCGACGCCGGCGAGGCGCTGCGCGACCTGCTGGCCGCCCTCGAGGGCCGCGCGCCTGCCGCCGAGGCCGGCTGGCTGAACCGGGCCCGCGCGGTGCGCGCGCGTTACGAGCGCAAGCTGGCCATCATGGCCGGCGACACCGAGGAGACCATGCACCCGGCCGCCCTCGCCAAGGCGGTGGCCGACGCGTTGCCGGACAACGCGCTGGCGGTCTACGACGGCGGCCACACCACCTTCTGGAGCAACGACTTCACCCCGGTTCGGGAGGTGCGCACGCGCTTCCATGAACCGGGCATGAGCCACCTGGGCTACGGCCTGCCTGCCGCCATCGCGCTGAAGTCGCAGTTTCCGGCGCGGGTGGTGGTCAACATCACCGGCGACGGCGCCTTCGGCTTCACCCTCAACGAGCTCGACACCGCGCGCCGCTACCGCTTGCCGGTGGTGACCGTGGTCCACAACAACGCGGCCTGGGGCGTGATCCGCATGGGCCAGCGCCTGGGCCTGGACTTCGAGATGGCCACCGCGCTGGAGGACACCGACTACGCCGCCATCGCCCGCGGCTTCGGCTGCCACGGCGAGGTGGTGACCCGCGCGGGTGACTTCGCAGGCGCGCTGGAGCGGGCCATCGCCAGCGGCCTGCCGGCGGTCATCGACTGCCGCACCAAATTCCTGCCGCACCCGGCGGTGGGCCAATTCGTCAGCATGAACAAATACGGCTTCCAGGCGCTCACGCGCGTGGCGCCTCCTCAGGAGAACCGAATGAACGACATCCGCATGCTCATTGGCGGCGACAAGGCCGCCGCCGCCTCCGGCCAGACTTTCGAGCGCCGCAATCCGCTTGACGGCAGCGTCGCCACCCGCGCGCCCGCCGCATCGGCGCAGGACGCGGTGGCCGCTGTCGATGCCGCAGCCAAGGCCTTCCCGGCCTGGTCCGCGATGGGCCCCGGCGAGCGCCGCGCGCTGCTGCTTAAGGCGGCCAACGCGCTCGAGGCCAAGACGCCGCAGTTCATCCAGGCCATGGCCGCCGAGACCGGCGCCGCCGCGCCCTGGGCCGGCTTCAACGCCCACCTCGCCGCCGGCATGCTGCAGGAGGCGGCTTCGCTCACCACCCAGATCGGCGGCGAGGTGATTCCCTCGGACGTTCCCGGCAGCCTGGCCATGGGCCTGCGCGTGCCGGCCGGCGTGGTGCTGGGCATCGCCCCCTGGAACGCACCGGTGATCCTGGGCGTGCGCGCCATCGCCACGCCCCTGGCCTGCGGTAACACCGTGGTCCTCAAGGGATCGGAGCTGTGCCCGGCGACCCATGGCCTGATCATCGAGGCGCTGCAGGAGGCGGGCCTGCCCCCGGGCGTGGTCAACTTCGTCACCAATGCGCCGCAGGATGCCGCCGCAGTGGTGGAGGCCATGGTGGCCCACCCGGCGGTGCGCCGGGTCAACTTCACCGGCTCTACCCATGTGGGCCGCCTGATCGCCATGACCTGCGCCAAGTACCTCAAGCAGGCCGTGCTGGAACTGGGCGGCAAGGCGCCCTTGGTGGTGCTTGACGACGCCGACCTCGACGCAGCGGTGGACGGCGCGATCTTCGGCGCCTTTGCCAATTCGGGCCAGATCTGCATGTCCACCGAGCGCCTGGTGGTCGACGCCAAGGTGGCCGACACCTTCGTCGCCAAGCTGGCGGCGCGCGCCGTCGGCCTGCCCCTGGGCGATCCGCGCAAGGGCCCGGTCGTTCTGGGGTCGGTGGTCGACATGAGCACTGTCGAGCGCTGCAACGCGCGGATCGACGATGCCCTGGCCAAGGGCGCCACCCTGGTGTGCGGCGGCAGGAGCGAGAACACGCTGATGCCCGCGACCATCCTGGACCATGTCACCGCCGACATGCGCATCTACCACGACGAGAGCTTCGGCCCGGTCAAGCCAGTGGTGCGGGTGCAGGGCGTCGAAGCGGCGATCGCCTGCGCCAATGACAACCCCTACGGCCTTTCGGCCGCGGTCTTCGGCCGCGACACCGCCCGCGCGATGCAGGTGGCCCAGCGGATCGAATCGGGCATCTGCCATGTCAACGGCCCCACGGTGCATGACGAGGCGCAGATGCCTTTCGGCGGCGTCAAGGCCTCGGGCTACGGCCGCTTCGGCGGCAAGGCTGGCATCGACGCCTTCACCGAACTACGCTGGATGACGGTGCAGACCACCCCGCGCCAGTACCCCTTCTGAGGCGCGTCGCGCCCCATTCCCGAGATCCACGACAAGCCCCACGAAAAAGGAGACAAGCCATGCAACGAAGAGACATCCTGCGCGCCGGCCTGGCGCTTGGCGGCGGCGCCGCGCTCCCCGCGCTGGCCCAGCCCGCCAACACCACCTTCATCTGGTCGGGTTTTCCGGCCGGTGGCCTGGGCGACCAGGTGACCCGTCCGCTGCTGGAGCAAATGCGCGGCAAGCTGCCGCAGAACCTGGTCTACGACAGCAAGCCCGGGGCAGGCGGACGCATCGCCGCCGAGTTCGTCAAGCGCTCGGCACCGGACGGCAGCCAGATCTTCCAGACGCCCGCGTCGGTGATGGTGCTGCAGCCTCATGTCTTCAAGAAGCTGCCCTATGACACCCTGGCCGACTTCACCCCGATCGCCGGTCTGTGCTCCTTCACCACGGTGCTGACTGCCGGCCCGGGCCTGCCCGCCGACGTCCGCAATGTGGCCGATCTCTTGCGCTGGGCCAAGGCCAACCCGGCTGCGGCCAACATCGGCAACCCCTCCGCGGGTTCGGGCATGCACCTGGCCTCGATGCTGCTGGCAAAGCAGTCGGGCGCCCCGCTCAACCCGATTCCCTACAAGGGCGGCGCGCCGCTCCTGAACGACCTGCTGGGTGGCCAGGTGCCGGTGAGCATCAACGTGATCGCCGAGGTGCTGCCGCATATCCGCGCCGGCAAGCTGCGCGCGCTGGCGGTGTCTTCCCCGACCCGCTCGAAGGCGCTGCCCGATGTGGCCACCATGACCGAGCAGGGCTTCAAGGAGCTGGCCTACGTCGAGTGGCTGGGGTGGTTCGGCCCGGCGCAGATGCAGCCCGCGCGGGTGGCGGCGCTCAACGCCGCGGTCAACGAGGCGCTGGCCACGCCGGCGATGGGCGAGGCCCTGGCCAAGGTCGGCCTCGAGCCCCTGCGGTCCACGGCCGCGCAGTTCGCGGCCCAGGTGCGCCAGGAGCATGGCTACTGGGCGCAGGTCGTCAAGACGACCGGCTTCCAGCCCGAGGACACCTGAAAGCCGGACCGCCCGGGGCGCGCCCCCGGGTCGCCTCACTCCAGCGTCACCAGCGAAAAGGCCTCCCAAGGGAGGCCTTTCATGGTGCTTCAGTCGGTATGCCCGATCAGAGCTTCTGGCGGCTCATGAAGTTGTCGAAGCCGCCTTCGGCCACGCGGAACCACGCCACCTGGTCACGCTGGAAGGCCATCTGGTGCTCGAACATCTTCTTGAAGGCGGGGCTCTTGGCGGAGGCCTCGGCCATCAGGACCTTGTTGGCCTTGAAGCAGGCGTCGAGGATGGACTGGGGGAAGGGCTTGAGCACCGCGCCGGCCTGCACCAGGCGCTTGAGCGCGCCGGGGTTCAGGGCGTCGTAGCGGGCCTGCATCCAGGTGTTGGCTTCGGCGCTGGCGGCCTGCAGGGCGGCCTTGTAGGCCTCGGGCAGGGCGTCGTACTGCTTGGCGTTGACCTGCAGGGACAGGGCGGCGCCGCCCTCGTTCCAGCCGGGGTAGTAGTAGAACTTGGCGACCTTGGCCAGGCCCAGCTTCTCGTCGTCGGCCGGCACGGTGAACTCGGCGGCGTCGATGGTGCCCTTTTCCAGCGCGGGGTAGATGTCGCCGGCCGCCAGCTGCTGCGCGACCACGCCCAGCTTGGTCAGCACCTGGCCGCCCATGCCGCCGGTGCGGAACTTCAGGCCCTTGAGGTCGGCCGGGGATTTCAGCTCCTTCTTGAAGAAGCCGCCCATCTGGGAGCCGGTGTTGCCGGCCAGCAGGCTCACCACGCCGCTTTCACGGGTGAAGTCGTTGAACATCTTCTCGCCGCCGCCGTGCACCCACCAGGCGTTGTACTGGCGGCTGTTCAGGCCGAAGGGCACGCAGGTGCCGATGGCCCAGGCCGGGTCCTTGCCGATGAAGTAGTAGGGGGCGGTGTGGCCGCACTCGATGGTGCCCTTCTCGACGGCGTCCAGCAC
>CAZCTU010000017.1:6893-14479 GCA_964501495.1 uncultured Ramlibacter sp. | reverse complement strand
GCTTCAAGTCGGGCGAGATCCGCGCCCTGGTGGCGACCGACATCGCCGCCCGCGGCATCGACATCGAGGACCTGCCGCACGTCGTCAACTACGAGATCCCCAACGTCCCCGAGGACTACGTCCACCGCATCGGCCGCACCGGCCGCGCCGGCCGCGAAGGCCAGGCGGTGAGCCTGGTCTGCCTGGACGAGGAAGGCTTCATGCAGGAGATCGAGCGCTTCACCAAGCAGCAGATCCCCGTCGAGCCGGTCGAGGGCTTCGGCCCCGAGGAAGGCGAGCGCGCCGAGCCCATCGCCATGGGCCGCCAGACCCTCTGGGGCGGCGCCGGCAAGCCGCCCTCCCGCGAGGTGATGGCCGCGGCCGCCAAGGCTGCCCGCTCCGAAATGATGCAGCGCATCCGCGACAACAAGGCCGGCAACGGCGGTGGCCGCGGTGGCAACGGTGGCGGCAACCGCCAGGGTGGCCAGAAGGCACGTGATGGCCAGGGCAACGCTGAAGGCGGCCAGGGTGGCCAAGGCGAAGGCCAGCGCCCGCCCCGCCAGGGCCAGAACCGTCCGCAGGGCCAGCGCGCCGGTGGCGGCGGTGGCGGCTTTGGCGGCAACGGCAACCGGGGCGGCCAGGGCCGCGGCAACCGCGGCGGCCAGGGTGGCAATCGTGGCGGCAACGGTGGCAATGGTGGCAATGGCGGCGGCGTTCCGCGTCATCGCCTGGACGACGACGACTTCCAGCCCCGCATGGGCGCCCACAACCCCAGCAGCCCCTTCGTGCAGCGCGAGGCCGCGCCGGTCCGCAGCAATGACGGCCAGCCCGACCCGCTGCGCACCAGCGTGGACGTGATGGGCGGCCGTGGCAAACGCAACCGCGGCTTCGGTGGTGGTGGTGGTGGCGGCGGTGGCCGCAACTGGGGACGCTGAGGCCATGGCCGACGCCACCTTGCGCGCCTGGCTGGACCGCGAGCAGGAGATCCTGGCTCGCCTTCAGCAGGGCCCCGGCCCGGGCGTCTCGCAGCCGGCGCAGGTGCTGCCCCTGAGCGGTCTGGCGCTGCTGCGCGCCATGCTGGACGGCCAGCTGCCCTATGCCCACATGTCCAAGACCCTGGACTACCTGCTGGTGGAAGTGAACGACGGCCATGCCGTGTTCCAGGGCACGCCGGGCGAGGCCTTCCTCAACCCGATGGGCACGGTGCACGGGGGCTGGTACGCCACCCTGCTCGACTCAGCCCTGGCCTGCGCGGTGCACAGCAAGTTGCCCGCGGGCCGCGGCTACACCACGGCGCAACTGAACGTGAACCTGGTCAAGGCCATCGGCCCCCAGGTCTCCCGAGTCCGTGCTGAAGCCCGCGCGGTGCATGTCGGCCGCCAGCTGGCCACTGCCGAGGGCCGGCTGTTCGGACCCGACGGGACGGTCTACGCGCACGCGACGACGACGTGCCTGGTGTTTGATCTACCGGGAAAATAATTCAGCCGGATTGCGGGGCCATGCGGCGCCACGCCGGATGGCCCCAGCGGCTTCTATCTCCTATCCACTGCGTCCCTGAATTGCCCCACGGCCGCCCCCGCTGATCCTGGCTCCGGGAGCGGGGCTAGTTCAAGGACATCCAGTCGCAGCTGGCGATATTCATTGTTTGCCACGTTCAGGCGCGCAAGTGCTTCGGTGTATTCCCGCTCGAACCTCGCGGATCTGGCAGCCCTACCCGGAGGATCGAGGCGCAACGGATTTGATGGATCGATCACCTGGTCCCAACGACGCAGCGCTTTA
Organism: uncultured Ramlibacter sp.; assembly: GCA_964501495.1. Taxonomy (GTDB): domain Bacteria; phylum Pseudomonadota; class Gammaproteobacteria; order Burkholderiales; family Burkholderiaceae_C; genus Ramlibacter. The sequence continues at coordinate 12,721 of CAZCTU010000017.1, read as the reverse complement.
TCGGCTGCGCTCGCCAATTCCCTCCGACGTCCGTTTTCCGCCCGCAAGGCTTCCAGCGCGGTGATCCGGCTTTTGATCCCATCAACTCGGTTCCGCTCCACCTCACGTTGGGCTTGTTTCGCCAGGTTGGCGCGTGACTCCGGGATGAAGCTGTCGCTCAGACGTTCTGCGCCTTGCTTGATGCTGGAAAGAAAGCCGGAGCCCGGCTCTGGAGGAAGCTCACTTCGGGCCTTGGTCAGCGCATCAGCCAACAGCCGTGTCTCTTCATCAACAGCGCTGGCTGCCGTGTCAAACACTCCCTCCGGGAGAGGTTTGATGGCATCACCCGCCGCCCGAGCGAGAGTGCTAGCGGACTGACTATTAGAAGCATCTGCGGACGAGCTCCCTGCGAGCGACGAGGCCGGGTTTTTGATCAAGATCGCCCGAAGGGCAGGCGACTGGACAAGCGACGAAGCAAGCGGTGAAGCGGCGGGCTGTGACGACTTCCCATCGGATTTCGCCTTCGCATCAAGGATTTGATGCTGTGCCGATCCGACCAACTGGTCCACCTGGTCCTGCTGCATGGGTTTGACTTGATCGATGAAACCGAGCAGACGCCCAGCCACAGTTTCGGCGGTCAAAGGCTGGGGCGACGACTCCCCTCCTTTGAATGCATGCTGGACAGCGGCAAAGCACAGCGGCCCGCATGCATTGGGGGCCTTCTCCTGGAGCGAGCCGAATGCCGTCCGCACGGTGAACTTTTCTTTTCTCAAAGCTTCAGCCAACTCGCGACCGACACCTTGAGCTGAGGAGGACGCCTCTTCCTTCCCCCCGGCAGTGCGGGGAAACTTGTCGTTGCTGTCGAAAACGATCAGGGTCGGTTGGGCGCCTTCTTCGCCGCGCTTGGCAGGCACCGCGATCAGTGCGATCCAGTGATTGTTTTTGCAATACAAAGTCACGGCGGGCTTGGGGTCCGAACCGGTGGCAATCGCAAGCAACGCATTCGCGATGTCCCCAGGCTTGGAAAGTGGTGCCGAAGGAAAGTGGCGGTGCTCAAGCTCCTGGACCGAGTGCTCGTAAAGTTTGAAACTGCCCCTCTCTAGCGAGCGCATGGCAGGAGCCAGTTCGTCACCTTCAAAGAACCTGCCTTTTTGGTAGGCTGCAACAGTGGCAGGTTGGGATTCGATCGCCGTCCGGCGCTCACTTTCGACAATGAGGTGCGAATCAATCTGGCTCAGCACCTTTGAAAAGCGGCCCTTCAGGGGACCCGGATCCAGCACGTCCTTTGCCCAGGCCGCCGCACGCTGACCCAATGCATGCCCATAACCTTGGGCCAATGCAGCAACGGCATCTTTGATACGCGCAGGGTTCTGTGGCGATGCGGGTGCAGATTGCCCCGGCATGGGAGAAGTGAGGTTTCGGATCGTTTCTCGGGCTTCTTGGCCTTGCGCTTGCACAAGATCATGGGCGGCGGCAATGGTGACCAAGTCCCGGATCGCAGCCGGGTCGCCGTTCACTGCCCTGGTTTTCGCAGACTCAAGGCGCCGATCCAATTCGGCTTCGTATTCTTGCTTGCGTGCCAGATGGCTAGCGGCCACTGAGCTCTTCTGCTTGGAATCGCCTGTACCCGTCGACTTTGCATCTGCAGTCGACCTGTTGACCGCTTCGTTGAAGTGATCAAGCGAGACGATCAGAACATCAAGATCCAAACTCTGGACATTGGCAGAGGGCACGGCGGAAGGGGGGCTCTGCAGGGCCTGTGCAGCAGAGAAACGAGCGGATCCTGTTTGCGTCGATGTTTGGCCTGGCAGCATGGCGGGCGACTCCTGGGCGAATGTCCGGAAAATGGACGGGCCGGGATTGGGTAACCCGCAACTCCGACCTGTTCCAGAGGCCGCGCCGGCAAGCCCGCCATAATCCGCCCCATGCGCCTCCTCCACACCATGCTGCGCGTCAGCGACCTGCAGCGCTCCATCGACTTCTACACCCGCGTGCTGGGCATGACCCTGCTGCGCACCACCGACCGGCCCGAGCAGAAGTACACGCTCGCCTTCGTGGGCTACGGGACCAATCCCGACCACGCGGAGCTGGAACTGACCTACAACTACGGGGTCGATTCCTATGAGCTGGGCACGGCCTACGGCCACATCGCCCTGGGCCTGCCGGACGTCTACGGCGCCTGCGAGAAGATCCGCGCGGCCGGCGGGACCATCACCCGCGAGCCGGGCCCGGTCAAGGGCGGCACGACGGTCATCGCCTTCGTGGCCGACCCGGACGGCTACAAGATCGAGCTGATCGAGCGCAAGAACAGCTGAGTTTCACGGCTGAGCCTCCCCATGAACCCGACCCTCACGCCCTTCCACCTGGCCTTTCCCGTCCACGACCTTGAGGCGGCGCGCCGCTTCTATGGCGACGTGCTGGGCTGCGCCGAGGGGCGCAGCTCGCCCGACTGGATCGACTTTGACCTGTTCGGCCACCAGATCGTGGCCCATCTGTGCCCCGGCGCCTCGGGTGCGGCGGCGGTGAGCAAGGTCGACGGCCACGGGGTGCCGGTGCCGCATTTCGGCGTGGTGCTCACGATGGAAGCCTGGGAAGCACTGGCCGAACGGGTGAGGGCGGCCGGGGTGCCCTTCGGTATCGAGCCCCATGTGCGCTTCAAGGGCCAGGTGGGCGAGCAGGCCACCATGTTCTTCAAGGACCCCTCCGGCAACGCGCTGGAGTTCAAGGCCTTCAAGGACCTCGGGAAGCTGTTCGCGAAATGAGCCGCCGCCTCGGGCTGGATTTCTCAGCCCGGAGGCGCTTCGGGAAGCGCGACCAGGCGCACGCCCAGGGCCTGGCAGACCCGGTGAATGGTGTCAAAGCGCGGCTGTGACGAGGGCCGCAGCGCCTTGTAGAGCGCTTCGCGGGTGAGGCCCGAGCGCTCGGCGACGGAACTCATGCCGCGCACCCGCGCCACGACGCCCAGGGCGTGGGTGAACTCTGCGGCATCGCCCTCCTCGAGCACGAGGGACAGGTACATGGCCACATCCTCCTCCGACCGGAGCATCTCGGCCATGTCGAAGTCGGGCTGTTCTGAAATCCGGGTCTTCCTGGTCATGTCGTGCTACTCCTCCAGGGTCCTTGCCAATTAAGGCGAGCGACTCTCGCAGTAATCACTTGTTCACGGGTGCGCAAGTGTCGGCGAAAGTGCCAATCGACGGTCTGACGGCGGTGCTATTGCGCCCCCTCCCAGCAGAAAACCAATCTCAGAGCACAAAAGGCCGGCCCGTCACCGGCGTGCTCGGCACCGCCATGTCCTGGCGGGCCATGATGCCGGCCTCCCACGCCAGGCGGCCGGATTCCACCGCGAGCTTGAAGGCCAGGGCCATGGCCACCGGGTCGCGGGCCTGCGAAACCGCGCTGTTCAGAAGCACGGCGTCGTAGCCCAGCTCCATGGCCTGCACCGCGTCCTTGGGCGAGCCGATGCCGGCGTCGACCACCAGCGGCACGTCCGGCAGGCGGGCCCGCAGGGTGCGCAGGGCGGTGGGGTTGAGCAGGCCCTGGCCGGAGCCGATGGGCGCGCCCCAGGGCATGAGGATGCGGCAGCCCACGTCCAGCAGGCGCTGGCAGGAGACCAGGTCGTCCATGCAGTAGGGGAAGACCTCGAAGCCGTCCTTGACCAGGGTGCGCGCGGCCTCGACCAGCTCGTAGGGGTCGGGCTGCAGGGTGTGCTCGTCGCCCACGACCTCGAGCTTGATCCAGTTCGTGCCATAGAGCTCGCGGGCCATGCGGGCCAGGGTGACCGCCTCGCTGGCAGTGCGGCAGCCGGCGGTGTTGGGCAGCAGATGGGCGCCGGTGGCGCGCACCAGGGCCATGAAGTCATTGGGCTTGCCGTCGCCGGCCAGCTGGCGCTTGAGGCCCACCGTCACCACCTGGCTCCCGGAGACGGCCACCGCCTGCTGCAGCACCGCGGGCGAGGGGTAGCCGGCGGTGCCGAGGAAGAAGCGGCTTTGCAGGGTGATGCCACCGATCGTGAGCGGCGAGGACGAGGGGGAGGTGGCGGTGGCGGTCATAAAGGTCGTGGCTTCGAAGGGGTCGGCAGACGAGGGGCGAGGAGCCAAGGGTCTGGGGCTGCAGCGACTGCGCGGCTGCGGTGGCGGCAGGGCCAGGCAGGACGGCGGGCTCAGCCTCCGGTGATGGGCTGGAAGGTGAAGACCTGGTCGCCGGCCTCCAGCAGCCGGGCGGCGCGGGCGTCACGGGCGACGAAGTCGCCGTTGACGGCGGTGGCCAGGGCCTGGGGCGAGTCGACGAGCAAGGCGACCAGGTCGGCCAGGCTGCTGCCTTCAGCCACCTCGCGGGACTCGCCGTTGACGGAGATGGAAATCATGTGGACGCCTCCTGGGGGGCTGCGTGGGGGGCGGCAAAGGGTGCGGAAAGGGAAGCGGAGACAGGGGCGGCGGCCCCGGTCGGGGTGGCCTGGCCAGATGGCGCGAGCGGGGCCGTCAACAGGCCGGCGGCCGCCAGCGCCTGTTCGACCAGGGCCGGGCCGATCAGCCAGCCATGGCGGAACAGGCCGTTGATCCGGGTGAGGCCGTCCTCGGTGTGCAGGGTGGGCAGGTTGTCGGGGAGCGCGGGGCGCAGATTGGTGTCGGTGAAGACCACGCGCGCCTCGGCCAGGGCGGGCAGCACGCTGTGGGCCGCGGCCATGAGCTCGACGCTGGTGCGCAGGGAAATGGGCGAGCGGTCCTCGCTCTCGATCTCGCTGGCACCCACCATCACCCGGTCGCCGGCGCGCGGCACGATGTAGACGCGGTGGCGGGGGTGCAGCAGGCGCAGCGGCCGGTTGAGGCGCAGGCCCGGGGCATGCAGGTGCACGATCTCGCCGCGCACGCCGCGCACCGGCAGCTGGGGCCGGGCGCCGGTGCCGCGGACGTCGAACACCCGGTCGGCCTTCACGATGCCGCGCGCGGTGTGCAGCGCCCCCGGCTCGGCGCGGTCGACGGCGCAGCCCCAGTGGAAGCGGGCGCCGGCCTGTTCGGCGCCCAGGGCCAGGGCGGCCATGGCCTGCCAGGTGTCGATCTGGCCCTCGCCCTCGAGCAGCCAGGCGTGGGCCGGGCCGCGGATGTCGGGCTCGAGGGTGGCGAGCTCCTGCAGGTCGATGCGGCGGGGCGCATGGCCCGCGGGGGCCTTGCCGGCGAGCAGGTCCACCACGCGGGCAGCTGCGCCTTCATCGCCGCGGTGGGCGAGCAGCAGGGAGCCGCGTTCGCGCAGGTCGACCGGGACGGATGAAGCGACGGCGCCGGCAGGCAGGCTCGTGTCATCGAAGGGCACGCCGGGCACCTCGGGCAGGCCCTGGACCAGGCCGGGCCACAGCTGCAGCGAGCGCAGGCCGAGGCGGTAGACGTTCTCGTCGGCGCACTCGAGCTCGGAGACGGGGGACAGCATGCCGGCGGCGGTCCAGCCGGTGGCGCCGCGCGTCACAGGGCCGGGGGCGGTGTCGAACACCTCGACCGCATGGCCGGCGCGCGCGAGCTGCCAGGCCAGCACGCGGCCCAGGAGGCCGGCGCCGGCAATGGCGATATGTTGGGAGGGCCGTGAAGGGGCCTGGGGGGCTGCAGACATCTCTTCTTTCGCCGGTACGAACCGGATCAAGTTCACGGGTTTGGCGGTGCCATCTCAGCGAGGGCGGCGCCAGGATTCACACCAGCGCCTGCCTCCGCACCCCGGAGCGTGCCCGCATTGTAGGCCCGGCCACCGGCCCGTCCGGACCGTGCGACAATGCCCTTCGCTCCGGGGTGCACACCTGTCCATCAGGCCGTGCTGAGATCCAGACCCGAGAACTTGAACCGGTTCGTACCGGCGTAAGAAGA
>CAZCTU010000017.1:0-6793 GCA_964501495.1 uncultured Ramlibacter sp. | reverse complement strand
CCGTGCTGAGATCCAGACCCGAGAACTTGAACCGGTTCGTACCGGCGTAAGAAGAGCCTCCCGCCGGGATTGCCGCGGCCCGTCCTCCGGACCGCCGGCGCTCCCCCCTCCTCCCCGGTTCGCCGGGGCCGGGCTTCCAGGGTTTGCGGGCCTGCCTCCTTCGGAGCATCGCGTCCCCTGCGGCGCATCTGCCTCTGAAGGAGCCGAATTGACCACTGCTGCCTCGCCCATCGAACGCCGCCTGCGCTATGCGCGGGTGCTGACCATCGCCGGCTCCGACAGCGGCGGCGGCGCCGGCATCCAGGCCGACCTCAAGACCTTCGCCGCCCTGGGCTGCTTCGGCATGAGCGCGCTCACCGCCCTCACCGCCCAGAACACCATGGGCGTGCGCGCCATCCATGCGGTGCCGCTGGACATGCTCGAGGCCCAGATCGCGGCGGTGGTGGAGGACATCGGCGTCGACGCGGTCAAGATCGGCATGCTCCACTCGGCCGCCACGGTGCACAGCGTGGCCGCGGCGCTGGACCGCCATGGCCTGGCCCGCGTGGTGTTCGACCCGGTGATGGTGGCCACCAGCGGCGCCACCCTGATCGACCGCGAGGCGGTCGAGGTGCTGGTCGAACTGATGTTCCCCCGCGCCCTCCTCATCACCCCCAACCTGGACGAGGCCGCCCTGCTGGTGGGCCACCCCCTGGCCAGCGAGGCCGACATGGAGGCCGCCGCGCGCCAGATGCTGGCCATGGGCGCACGCGCGGTGCTGCTCAAGGGCGGGCACCTGCAGGGCGACACGGTGAGCGACCTGCTCCTGGCCGCGGGCGCCGAGCCCCTGTGGATGCGGGCGCCGCGCATCGCCAGCGCCAACACCCACGGCACCGGCTGCACGCTCTCGAGCGCGATCGCCTCGCACCTGGCCCTCGGCGCGGCGCTGCCCGAGGCGGTGCAGAAGGCCCGCGCCTATGTGCGCGGCGCACTGGAGGCGGGCGCCGCGGTGCGCACCGGCGCCGGCAGCGGCCCCCTGAACCACGGCTGGCAGCCGGTGGCCATGCAGACCTTCCCCTTGTCATGAACGAGGCCACCCGCGCCCTGGTGCCTGCGCTGCTGGACTTCCTCGCGCAGGACGGCTGCACCGACGCCGAGTTCGACGCCATGGCCCTGCGCCTGTTCGAGCACCAGTACACCCACAACGCGCCGCTGCGCCGCTTCTGCCAGGGCCGCGGGGTGACGCCGCGCCGCATCCGGCACTGGCACGAGATTCCGGCGGTGCCGATCAACGCCTTCAAGGAACTCACCCTGAGCTGCGAGCCGCCCGAGGCCTGCGAGCGGGTGTTCATGACCAGCGGCACCACCCGGGCCGAGGTGAAGGGCCGGCACCACCACCCCACGATCGGGGTTTGGGACCTGTCCATGCGGCGCGGGTTCGAGCGCTTCTTCATGCGGGCGAACCCGGGAGGCGACACAGGCGCGGGCGCAGCACCGTCCTGGCCGGCCCGTCTGCCCATGGCCCTGCTTTTTCCGCCGGAGGAAGAACTCGGCAACTCCTCGCTGGGCCGCTACCTCTCGCAGGCGCGGCGCCTGTTCGGCGCACCCGGCAGCGGGCACTTCGTCAGCACGCAGGGCATGGACCTGCCAGGGCTGATGGACTTCCTCGCCCGAGCCGAAGCCGGCGGCGAACCCGTGGCCCTGCTCGGCGCCAGCTACGCCTTCGTGCACCTGCTCGACGCCCTGGCCGCCGAGGGGCGTCGGGTGAAGCTGCCCGCCGGCAGCCGTCTGCTGGACACCGGTGGCTACAAGCGCCAGTCGCGCGAGCTGGCGCTGGATGATTTCTACGACCAGCTGGCGCAGGCGCTGGGCCTGCCGCGCACGCACTGCCTCAACATGTACGGCATGACCGAGCTGTCCTCGCAGTTCTACGACGCCGGCAACGAGACCGTGCCCTCGGTCAAGCGCGGCATGCACTGGATCCGCTCGCGGGTGGTGGACCCGCTCACCGGCGCCGAAGTGCCGCAGGGCCAGGTGGGCGTGCTCGCGCACTGCGACCTGGCCAGCTTCAATTCGACCACCACCATCCTCACCGAGGACCTGGGCGTGGCGGTGGACGGCGGCTTCCAGCTCCTGGGCCGGGCCGAGGGCGCGCAGGCGCGTGGCTGCTCGCTGGCGGTGCAGGAGTTCCTGCAGGGGGTGCGGGGATGAAGCACGGCGTGCAAGACCCGACGCAGACCGGCGGTGCGGCGGGTGCCGGGCAGCGCCTGGCCGGCGGACACACACGCCTCTCGCAATGGCGGGCTGGGCACCTGCCCCCCGCGTTCACCGGAAAAGTTTCTGCGCACACCCTGGCCTTCGGCGACCTCACCATCACCGTGCCCGCGCCCGACGCGGCGCAGATGCAGGCCCTGGCGGACCATGTGGCCCGCGCCACCCGCGAGGTGCTGCGCCCGCTGCCGGTGTCCACCCTCATCGGCCACATCGACCGCGCGGTGGCCCGCCTGCTCGACCCGCAGGACCCGTGGCGGCAATTGGCCGACGAGCTGCTGCCCCGCGTCACCGGCTACGACGCGCAGATGGTGACGGTGGCCCTCACCGGCTACCTGCAGCAGTTCCGCGCGCCGCAGCTGCACCGCTTCGTGGCCGAAGACTTCGCCAACCCCAAGGTGCTGGACGAATTCCAGCCCGCGGCCAAGGGCGGCGCGGTGCGCGCGCTCGGGCCCAACCTGCTCGCCCATTCCTGGGCCGGCAACGTGCCGGGCCTGCCGCTGTGGAGCCTGGCCTGCGGCCTGCTGGTCAAGGCGGGTGGCATCGGCAAATTGCCCAGCGCCGAGCCGGTGTTCGCCTCGCTCTTCGCGCAGCTGCTGGCCGAGGTGCACCCGCCGCTGGCCGATGCGCTCGCGGTGGTCTGGTGGAAGGGCGGCGAGGACGAGCCGGCCGCCAGCCTCTACCGCGCGGCCGACTGCGTGCTGGCCTACGGCGGCAACGAGGCCATCACCCAGGTGCGGGCGCAGGTGCCGGCGACCACCCGCTTCCTGCCTTACGGCCACAAGCTGGGCGTGGCCCTGGTGGGCCGCGAGGTGCTGGACCGGCGGCACGGGCCGGCGCTTGCCCGCGCCGCGGCCCATGACGTGACGCGCTACGAGCAGCAAGGCTGCTACTCGCCGCATGTGGTCTATGTCGAACGCGGCGGTCTGGTCGATCCGCGCAGCTTCGCCCAGCACCTGGCCGCCGAACTGGCGGCACAGGCGCGCCAGCATCCTCGTCGCCCCCTGGGCCTGGACGAGACGGCTGCCGTGGGCAGCTGGCAGCAGGCGGCCGAGATGCGGTCGCTGCGCGAGGCGGGGCACGAGCTGCTGGGAGATGCCTCCACGCTGGCAGACACGCGCGGTTCCATGGGCGCGGCGGCAGGCGCCCATGGAAGTGCCGGGGCGGGCGCTGCCTCCAGCGCAACGCGTGGCGAGACGGAACGGGCCATCTCCACCCACAAGGAATCCGCCACTGAGGTCTCCGCCCCCGCCAGCTGGTTCGTCGCCTACGCCGACCAACCCCTGCCGCTGGCGCCGAGCGCCGGCTGGCGTTGCGTGCAGGTGGTGGCGGTGGACACGCTGGACGAGGCCCTGGCCCTGCTCGCGCCGCACGCCCTCTTCCTGCAGACCGCGGCCGTGGCCGTGGCGCCCGCCTCGCTCTACCCGCTGGCCGAGCGGCTGGCGCAGGCCGGCATCACCCGCGTCACCGCCCTGGGCCGCATGACCGCACCCGAAGCCGGCTGGCACCACGACGGCAGCTTCAACCTCGCCAGCCTGGTGAGGATGGTCGATCTGGAAATGGCCGCCGAACGCGTCGCCGACCGCCTGGCGCCCTATGCGCAGGAGGAGGCACCGTGAGCCTGGTGTCCGACCGCCCCGCGCTCACCGCCGCCCGGCCGGGCGGTGAGGCAACGCCGCAGAAACCTGCCGACACGGCGCAAGCCCCGGGCGCCGCAGCGGCGGACTTCCTCGTCCTCGACCAGGTGCGCCTGGACTTTGGATCGGCGCCCTCGCCGCACCCGGCCGTCGACGGCGTGAGCCTGCGCATCGTCGAGGGCGAGTTCCATTGCCTGCTCGGACGCAGTGGCTGCGGCAAGACCAGCCTGCTCAAGCTCGCGGCCGGCCTGCTCGCGCCCAGCGCCGGCACGGTGCGCCTGCAGGGCCAGCCGCCCGCCGAGCGCCGCGCCGACATCGGCTTCGTCTTCCAGGCCCCCACCCTGCTCGAATGGCGCAGCGCACTGGACAACGTGCTGCTGCCCGTGTCGCTGCAGCGCCCGCCGAAGGCGCAGGACCGTGAACGCGCCTTGTCACTCTTCGAGCGGCTGGGACTGTCCGGCCTGCACGCGCGCCGTCCGCGCCAGCTCTCGGGCGGGCAGCAAAGCCGGGTGGCGATCGCCCGCGCGCTCATGACCGCGCCGCGGCTGCTGCTGCTGGACGAGCCCTTCGCCGCGCTGGACGCCATCACCCGCGAGGAGCTGCAGCAGGACCTGCTGCGCGCCTGCCGCGAGGCGGGCACCACGGTGCTGTTCGTGACCCACGACCTCGAGGAGGCGCTGTTCCTCGCGGACCGCATCCACGTGATGGACCGGGGCCGGCTGGTGCATGACTTCAGCCCGGGCCTGCCCGCCACGCGCGACGCCGCCTTGCGCGCCTCGGCCGGCTTCGCACAGTGGGGCGGATGCCTGCGCGACGCCTTGCGAGAAGGAACCAGCGCATGACGAGGCGCATCGACACCTGCACGGACATCCACACGGGAATCCGCACCGACGTCGGCGCCGCGCCCCGCACCGACGCCGGCCTGCGCCGCCTCTCCGGCCACCTCGGCGCGCTCGCCCTGCTGGCCCTGGCCCTCGCCCTGTGGGAGCTGGCCTCGCGCACGCTGGGCCTGCCCGCCCTGGTACTGCCGCCGCCCTCGGCGGTGGGCGCGGCGCTGTGGAAAGGCCTGGCGAGCGGCTACTTCCGCACGCACATCCTGGCCACCAGCTGGAACCTGGGCATGGGCCTGGTCCTGGGCTGCGGTATCGGCTTCCTGGGCGGCATGGCGCTGGCCGAATCGGCCACGCTGCGCCGGCTGCTCTGGCCCTGGGTGGTGGTGAGCCAGGTCATTCCGAAGCTGGCGCTCATGCCGCTCTTCATCCTCTGGTTCGGGTTCGGCCACACCTCGCTGGTGGTGATCACCGCGCTGATCTGCTTCTTCCCGCTGCTGGAGACCACTGCGACCAGCCTGCGCCAGGTCGCGCCCGAGCGGCTCGAGCTGTTTCGCATGCTGGGCGCCTCGCGCTGGCAGACGCTGTGGCAGCTCAAGCTCCCCACTGGCCTGCCCGGCGTGCTGGCCGGCCTGCGGGTGGCGGTGATGCTGGCCCTGGTGGGCGCAGTGGTGGGCGAATTCATCGGCGCGAGCCGCGGCCTGGGCGCGCTGGTGATCGCCGCCCAGGGCAGCATGGACACGCCCCTCATGTTCGCGGTGCTCGCGCTCATCGCTCTCCTGGGCATCGTCACCTACCAACTGACCCTGTGGTTCGAGGCGGCGCTGCTGCGGCGGCACGACCTCGCATGACCGTCCCTGGCCCACGTCCCATCGATTCACCTCTGAAACGGAGCCCCGCGTGAAACCCTCGCTGCCTGCATCCACCTCCCTCCTGCTGACCCGCCGCGCGCTGCTCGCCGCCCTGGGCGCCAGCGGCATCGCCGCCCTGTCCGGCGTGGGCTCGGGCGCCCTGGCGCAGACGCGCGACCGCATCGTCGTCGCCGGCTGGAGCAAGCCGATCTCCGAGGTGACGCCGCTGCTGGTGGACGAAGACAAGGGCTTCTACCGCGCCCAGGGCCTGGCGCTGGAGTACCTGCCCGGGGCGGGCGGCGGCGACGCGATCCGCAACATCCTCTCGGGCCAGGGCGACGTGGCCTTCACCGACCCGGGCTCGCTCTTCGCGGCCCTGGACAAGGGCGAGAAGCTGCGCGTCATCTATGACATCTATCCGCAGAACGTGTTCAACGTGGTGGCGCTCAAGTCCAGCGGCATCACCAGGCCGGCCGACCTCAAGGGCAAGCGCATCGGCGTCTACAGCCTGGCCTCGGGCACGCGGCAGAACCTGCTGGTGCTGCTGCACCAGGCGGGCCTGCAAGAGAGCGACGTGACCATCGTGGTCACCGGGCTGCTCAATTTCGCGCCGCTGATGCAGGGCCAGGTGGACGCCACCGCCGCCACCGACACCGGCCTGGCGGTGGGCCGCCGCCGCGGCCTGCCCGAGGTGAACGTGATCGAGGTGGGCAAGAGCCTGCCCGTCTCCAGCGACCTGTTCGTGGTGCGCGAGGAGACCTACCAGCAGAAGAAACCGCTGCTGCGCCGCTTCCTTCGCGCCTACCGCGACGCCTCGGCCTGGATGATCGCCCAGCCCGAGGAGGCCGCGCGCCTGGCGGCGGTGCGCGCCATCGACGGCAGCGACCCGGGCCTCAACCTGGAAGTGATCAGGCTGCGCAACGCGTCCAGCCAGTCGGCGCTGACCCAGCGCCAGGGCCTGGGCGCCCTCGACCTCGGCTCGCTGCAGCAGGCGGCCGACGTGTACCGCAAGCTCGGCATGATCGAGAAGAACCTGCGCATGGCGGACGTGGTCGCGACCGACCTGCTGCCGGGGCGCTGAGCACACGACAAGCATCGGCGGCGACACACCTCACCCACACGGACTCCAGCAGCAAGGACGCACCCATGAATTTCAAAGGCAAAGTGGTCCTGGTCACCGGCGCGGGCCGCGGCATCGGCGCCGCCATCGCCCAGGCCTTCGCCG
>CAZCTU010000016.1:10089-14680 GCA_964501495.1 uncultured Ramlibacter sp. | reverse complement strand
GCAGGACAGGCGTGCTCATGCCGGGATTATGGAGCGGCTGATGTACGACCTCGCATCACGCCACTCGCCTGCCGCGGCAGGGCCCGCTCAGCGCGCCGCGTACTCGGGCACCAGCCCCTGGAGCCAGGCGCGCACCGCGCCGGCCTCCGGCGCCGGGCCGGCGGCGTCGATCCAGCCCTGGACGGCGGCGAGGTCCAGCGACTGAAGGCCCGAGACCCGCGCCACCCGCAGCTTGGGGTGCGGCGTGGGCTCGGTGGTCTCGTCGTCGGCCAGCAGCTCCTCGTACAGCTTCTCGCCGGGGCGCAGGCCGCTGAAGGTGATCGGGATCTCCTCCTCGGTCTTGCCCGAGAGCCGGATGATCATGCGCGCGAGCTCCAGGATCTTGACCGGCTCGCCCATGTCCAGCACGAAGATCTGGCCCGAGCGGCCCATGAGGCCGGCCTGCAGCACCAGCTGCGCCGCCTCGGGGATGGTCATGAAGTAGCGCACGATCTCCGGGTGGGTGACGGTGACCGGCCCGCCCTTGGCGATCTGCGACGTGAACAGGGGCACGACCGAGCCGCTCGAGCCCAGCACATTGCCGAAGCGCACCGACACGTACTGCGTGCCCGGGTTCTGCGCCGCCACCGCCTGCACGACCAGCTCGGCCAGGCGCTTGCTCGCGCCCATGATGTTGGTCGGGTTGACCGCCTTGTCCGTGCTGATCATCACGAAGCGGCGCACGCCGCATTCGCCCGCCACCCGCGCCGCGTTGAGCGTGCCCAGCACATTGGTGCGCAGGGCCTCCACCTCATTGAGCTGCTCCATCAGCGGCACGTGCTTGTAGGCCGCGGCATGGAAGGCGACCGAGGGCGCGTGGCGCTGGAGGATGGCGCGCAGGCGCTCGGGCTCGCGCACGTTGGCGGTGTAGTAGACGCCCTGCAGCTGCGGGTGCGCCTCGCGCAGCTCCTGCTCCAGGGCGTAGATGGCGTACTCGGACACGTCCACGCACACCAGGCGCGCCGCGCCCAGGCGGGCGATCTGCCGGCACAGCTCGGAGCCGATGGAGCCGCCCGCGCCGGTGACCAGCACCGTCTGGCCCGAGATCATCTCGGCCAGGCCGGCCACGTCCAACTGCACCGGGCTGCGCCCGAGCAGATCTTCCAGGGCCACCTTGCGCGGACCCGAGTTGGCCCCCGGGTCGGCCTGAAGCCAGGCATCCGGCCGGGGCAGCGTGAGCAGGGTCAGGCCCGCGTCGGCGGCCTGCAGCATCACCTCGCGCCGCTGCGGCGAGCCCGGGGCGCTGGCCACCAGGGCGGCCTGGGCGCCGTGGTCCTCGGCGGCCTCGGCCAGCGAGTCGGGCGTGGCGACCACCGCCAGGCCCTGCAGGCTGCGGCCCACCTCCTGCGGCAGGGGCGAGACGATGCCCACCGCCTGCCAGCGCTGCGCGCCCTTGAGCGCGCGCAGGGCGTCGGCCGCTTCCTGCAGCGTGCCCACCACCAGCAGGCGGCGCTGGCCTTCGGCGTGGCCGGCGCCGCGCTCGGCGAGCGAGCGGGCCAGCGCCCGCGCGCCGGCCAGCAGGAAGACGACCAGCAGCGGATGAATCAGCAGCACCGCGCGCGGGAACTGCGGCAGGCGCAGCATCAGCACGCCGGCGGCCGAGAGCGCGCCGCCCAGGGCCAGGGCGCGGGCCAGCTGCCGCAGCTCGGGCAGACCGGCGTAGCGCCACACGTGCCGGTCCACCCGCAGCACCACCAGCGCCAGGGCGTAGGCGGCCAGGGGCACGGCCAGGCCCTGCCAGGCCAGGTCCGCGTACTCGGCGGGCAGGTCGAGGTTGAAGCGAAGCCAGAAGGCGCCCCACCAGGCCAGGCCGATGAGGCCGAGGTCCAGCGCGAGCTGGGCCAGGGTATGGCGGGACCGCATCATGCGACGGTCCCGGAGGTCACCGGGTCGCCCTGGCCCAGGGCGCGATGCAGCAGGCCGATCACGCGGTCCAGGTCGGCGTCGCTCAGGTTGGAGCCGGAGGGCAGGCACACGCCCGACTCGAACAGATCGCGAGAGACATCCACCCCCGGCGCATGCTCGAAGTACGGCGCGCCCGCGAACAGGGGCTGCAGGTGCATCGGCTTCCACACCGGCCGGGCCTCGATCGCATGGCGCTCGAGCGCGCGCAGCAGACGGTCGCGGCGGGCGCTGCGGGCCGCGGCGTCGCCGCCGGTGAAGGTGAAGCAGGTGAGCCAGCGGGTGGCGTACTGGCCCTCGGGCTCGGGCTGCCAGGCGATGTCGGTCCGACCGGCAAAGGCCTCGCGGTAGCGGTCGAAGACGCGGCGGCGCGCCCGCACCCGGTCCTCCAGCACCTTGAGCTGGCCGCGGCCGATGCCGGCCAGCACGTTGCTCATTCGGTAGTTGAAGCCGGTCTCGATGTGCTCGTAGTGCGGCGCCGGCTCGCGGGCCTGGGTGGCGAGCTTGCGGGCGCGCGCCATCAGCTCGGCGTCGTCGCTCACCAGCATGCCGCCGCCGG
The DNA here is from genome assembly GCA_964501495.1 of uncultured Ramlibacter sp. Lineage (GTDB taxonomy): Bacteria > Pseudomonadota > Gammaproteobacteria > Burkholderiales > Burkholderiaceae_C > Ramlibacter. The sequence goes on along the minus strand of CAZCTU010000016.1, from coordinate 12,180 downwards.
AGGTGGTGATGATCTTGTTGCCGTTAAAGGAGTAGATGGACAGGCGGCCGAAGCTGCCGCTGGCGCGGCCCTTGTACTTCGCGCCCAGGGACTCGGCCGCGTCCTCCAGCACCGGCACGCCGTATTGCTCGCAAATGGGCAGCAGGGCGTCCATGTCGGCGGTCTGGCCGTACAGGTTCACGATGACCACGCACCGGGGCAGGCGGTTCTCGCGCTTGGCCCACTCGAAGGCGCGGGCCAGGGCCTGGGGCGACATGTTCCAGGTCTGGGGCTCGGAGTCGATGAAGACCGGCCGGGCGTTGCAGTAGTTGATCGGGTTGGCGCTGCCCACGAAGGTGAGCGCGGAGCAGAACACGGTGTCGCCAGGCTTCACGCCCAGGAGCAGCAGGCCCAGGTGGATGGCGGCCGTGCCCGAGCTCACCGCCGCGGCATGGCCCATGCCCACGTGCGCGGCGAGTTCCTTCTCGAAGCCGTCCACGTGCGGGCCCAGCGGCGCGATCCAGTTGGTACGGAAGGCCTCCTCGACGAAGGCGGACTCCTCCTCGCCCAGGTGGGGCGAGGACATCCAGATGCGTTGCGACAGGTCGCGCGCGGTGACCAGGTCCACCGGCCGGCCGGCGGCGTCCACCACCGGCACGTGGGAGATGCCGTGCGCCTTCATCAGCGCCTGGGCCTCGGTGACGGTGGCCGATTCGGCCAGGGTCAGCGGCGCGCGGCCGCCGGGCAGGGCCGACAGGGGCGTGGACGGGTCGAGCTTGTCGATCAGGGCGCGGCGCAGGTCGCCGTCGGTCACGGTGCGCACCAGGCGGCCGCCGGCGTCGACGGCCAGGAGCACGCCCTGGGCGTTCTCGTTGATGCGGGCGGCGGCGTCGGACCAGGACAGGGTGTCCGGGGCGACGAGGCTGGAGAGGACGGGGTCGTTCATCTTCTGGGTCGCCTTCAGTAGGTGTTCACCTTGTCCAGGAGCTCGGGGGTGATGGGCAAAGTGGCGAGCAGGCCGGCGATGCGATTGCCGGCCTGGCCGTCGCCGTAGCGGTTGGCGGGCGGCCAGGGGCCGTGGTCGAGCGCCTGGCGCAGGGCGGCGGCGATGGCGGCGCGGTCGGCCGCGCAGTCGATCGTGTTGGCGTTGCGCTCGCGGGCGCGCTGGCGGTTGCCGATGTTCACCACCGGCGTGCCCAGGGACGCGGCCTCGATGATGCCGGCCGAGGAGTTGCCCACCAGGGCCAGGGCCTGGCGGGTGGCGGCGACGAAGCGCGGGCGCGGCAGGTGAGTGAGGCGCACGACGGGCAGGCCCGCCCCCTTGCCTGCGCCCTCCTCCAGCCCGCGCAGGATCTCGGCGGAGCCGGCGTCGGCATTGGGCGCGAGCCAGACGATGTGGCTGGCCCGGCCCGGCAGGGTGTCGGCCAGGGCGCCTGCGAGGGCGCGTGTCTGGTCATGCAGGCTGGCGATCTCCTGCACCACCGGGTGGAACAGCACCAGGGCGTAGCGGGCCTCGGGCGGCAGGCCGAGCGACTGCAGCACCTCGGCGCGCGGGGTGGCGGCGGGGCCGTCCAGGTCGTCGAGCGAGGGTGCGCCGGTGATGTGCACATGCTCGGGCCGCTCGCCCATGCGGATCACGCGCTCGCGCGACTCCTCGGTGGCGACGAAGTGCCAGTGGCTCAATTTGGTGATGGCGTGGCGCACCGGTTCGTCCACCGTGCCCGAGCGCTCGCCGCCGTGCAGGTGCACCACCGGAATGCCCAGGTGGATGGCGGCAATCGCCGCGGCCAGCATCTCGCCGCGGTCGCCGATCACCAGCACCAGGTCGGGCCTGGCGTCGGCGATGGCGCGGGTCAGACCCACCAGTTCGTGGCCCACGCCTTCGGCCATGGACTGCGGGGTGCGGCCTTCCATGTCCACCGGCACGCGGGCGACGATGGGCAGGCCCTCGGCCTCGATGTCGCGCACGGTGAGGCCGTAGGACTCGGACAGGTGCATGCCGGTCACCACCAGCTGCAGGGTGAGCGAGGGGTGGTCCGCGATCTGGTGCAGCGTGGACGCCATCAGGCCGAAGTCGGCCCGGGTGCCGGTGACGTAGAGGACTTTGCGCTT
>CAZCTU010000016.1:0-9989 GCA_964501495.1 uncultured Ramlibacter sp. | reverse complement strand
GCGATGCCGGTGCCGGGGCGGCGCAGCACCAGGTCGCTCGCCGCCAGCACATGGCCGGCCGGCAGCGCGCGGGCCAGCACCACGCTGCGGCGGGCGACGTCGCGGGTGTTCATCTCGGCGGCGGTGGGCTGCTTGACGCCGTCGCCGAGCATGGCAGAGACCAGGCGGATGCCGCGCACCATGGCGGCAAATTCGTCGGGCTCGGCCGAAGCGCGGTGGTCGGGGCCGGGCAGGTTGTGGTCCAGGGTCAGGTGCTTTTCGATCACCGTCGCGCCCAGGGCCACCGAGGCCAGCGCCGCTTCCGCACCCTGGCTGTGGTCCGAATAGCCGGTGGGGAGACCCGTGGCCTGGGCGATGGTCAGGATGGCCTTGAGGTTCAGGGCCTCGGGCGGCGCCGGGTAGGCCGAGGTGCAGTGGAACAGGGACAGGTCCTTGGGGCCCGTCTCGCCGAAGCCGCAGGCGCGGCGCTTGTCGGCGATCCAGCCGATGGCGCGCTGGAGCTCGGCGAGCGTGGCCATGCCGCTCGACAGGAGCAGCGGCAGGCCGGTGGCGGCGGCGCATTCCAGCAGCGGCTTGTTGGTCACCTCGCCCGAGGGCAGCTTGATGCGCTTGACCCCCAGGCGCACCAGCATCGCCACCGCCTCCTCCGAAAAGGGAGTCGAGAAGAACTCGATGCCGACCTTCTTCGCGTGCGCGGCAATCTGGCGGTGTTCGTCCTCGTCCAGCTCGAGCTTCCGGATCATGTCGAACTGGTTGGTGTCGCCGGTGTTGGTGCGCTGGTAGTCGGCGGTGGCGGCGTCGGGCGTGACCACGTCGCCGGCGCGGAAGGTCTGGAACTTCACCGCGTCGGCGCCGGCCCGGTGCGCGGCCTCCACCAGCTGCAGGGCCAGGTCGAGGCGGCCGTTGTGGTTGACGCCGGCCTCGGCGATGACAAAGACATGGGGAGCGATCATGCGGATTCCTTGGAGTGCGTGGCGCCTCGGCGCAGGTACAGCCACTCGGCCATCTCGAAGTCCAGGCGCTCGTCGATGTCCAGCGAGCGCTCGCGCGGCATCACGCTGGGACGGATCGCGATGGACCAGAAGCCCTGCGCGATCGCACGCGGCAGGGCCGCGCGCTGCCAGACGTAGATCGCGCCGTTGAGGCCCCAGGCCTGCGGCACATCCTGGCGGCGCAGCGCGCCGGCCGCCTTGCTCACCTGCAGCGTGCCATTGGCCTGCACCTCGGCGAGGGCGTAGTAGGGGTTGTGGGAAGGTTCGGTCACGCTCACCACCAGGTCGCTGGGGTGGGCGGCGTCTTCAGAAAGAGCGATCGCGTCGGCGATGTCCTGCGTGAGGCGCAGCGGCGAGGTGGGCTGCAGGTCGACGATGCGGGCGACCTGCAGGCCGCCGGCCTCCAGGTGCTGCACCAGGTGCTCGATCACCGGCAGCTTGCCGGCGCCGTCGGTGGCGAGCTCAGCGGGGCGGCGGTAGGGGACGATGGCGCCGAAGCGCTCGGCCACCTCGGCGATCTCCTCGTCGTCGGTGGAGACGTACACGCCCTCGATGCCCGGGCAGGCCAGGGCCTGCTCAATGCTGTGCGCAATCAGCGGTTTGCCGGCGAAGGGCAGCACGTTCTTGCGCGGCAGGCCCTTGCTGCCGCCGCGGGCGCAGATCGTGGCGATGGTCTTTCCGGGGACGTTGGCGCTCATCGCTTCACTCCGTGAATGAGGAGGTGCCGGATCTCGTGCGCGCCGTTGCCTTCGGTGTGGCTGGTGCGCTCCACCCGCTCGATTTCCCAACCGGGGAACAGGTCGGGCACCTGGGCCTCCGAGGTGAAGCGGGTGGCGCCCAGGCCGGCCAGGGGGCCTTCGGCGCAGGCCCAGTAGCCCGGCTCGACCTGCGTGCCGGTGCCCTCCCCCCAGCAGCCGGTGGCGAAGGTGCGCACGAACAGGCGCCCGCCAGGACGGGTGACACGGGCCATCTCGCGGTAGGCGGCGCGGGCCTGGGCGAAGGGGCTGTAGCAGACGGCGACCACGTCGATCGCGGCGTCGAAGCTGTCGTCTGCATGCGGCAGGGACAGCAGGTCGCCGACCCGCACCTCGCCGCCGGCCTCGCGCCAGCCGGGACATTCGGCGTCCAGGCGCCGGTTGCACAGATCGACGCCGCTGGGCGCGCGCTCGATGCCGTGGGTGGAGAAGCCCTCGCGCGCCATGAACCACAGGTTGGCGCCGGTGCCGCAGCCGACCTCCAGCAGGCGCACGCTGGCGCGGTCCTCGCGGCGGCCGTAGTGGCCCATGACGAAGCGCACCACATCCTCCCCGGGGTAGCGGCCCCAGGGGCGGGTGGCGAACACTTCTTCCCAGACGGGATCCCATGCCATGGTGGTCAGTTCCTTCGCGCCAGCGTGTGGACGCAATCGTTCATTGGAGCCTCCTCAGACCATGCGCCAGAAAATCGGCCGCTCCGGGTGCGCGGCCCACTCGGCGGGGAAGCGCGCCTTGAGCGCCTCGTAGCCTTCCTCGTGGAACACGCAGGCGCCGGTGCGATAGGGCAGCCGCAGCGGCGAGAAGCCGCCCTTGAAGAACAGGAGCGGATTGTCCTCGCGCCGGTCGTTGCCGCCGCCGAGGTAGAAGGCCCGCGCGCCGCGGGCCTGGGCCGCGCGCGCCGCCCCGTCGAGGGCGACGCTGGCCGCGCCGACGGAGCGGCCCTCGGGCGAGGAGGCCGCCAGGTGGTACTCGCGCAGGGCGGGGGCGTCCAGCAGCAAGGCGGCGGCAAGCCAGTCCTCGCCATGGTCCGGGTGGGTCACCAGGCCCAGGCGGGCCATGCCGGTGGCGGCGAAGGCCTCGAAGTAGCCGTCGTCGAACAGGTAGAAGGGGTCGGTGCCGATCGCCTGCATCGCGGCGCGGTAGTAGGCGCCGAAGGCGGCGGCCAGTCCGGGCTCCGCCAAAGACCGCTCGTGATACCGGAGGCCGGCGCGCTCGCCTTTCTTGAGCGTCTGGCGCAGGCGGGTCGCGTAGCCGGCCTGCGGGTCGCCGGCGCCAAGGTCGATGCACACCACCTGCCGGTTGTCCTGCACGGGCCCGCCGTAGAAGCGCTCGTTGCCTGGCACCGGGTGGAAGCGGACGTACTCGACGACCACCCGCTGCGCCTGCATCCAGGCGGCATAGGCCTGCCAGGCAGCGCGCAGGAAGCCCGCGTCCTCGCTGGTGGACAGCGGGCCGCCGTAGCCATAGGGCGCGCTGGCGTCCCACCAGCCGGTGTCCGCCACCTGCGTGCGGTGCAGGCCCTGCAGCCAGGTCTCGCCCTGGCTGCGATAGGCCAGGAACAGGGGCTGCAGGATCGGGTTGCGGCGGGCGTCGGCCTGCACGTAGTGCGGGTGCAGGGTGGCGGGCCGCCGCGCGGCGGGCAGCGCCTCATGCAGGGCGATGGCGGCGGCCAGGTCCAGGCGCTCGATGGCATCAGCCATGGGCGGCCTCCGGGTGCACCTTCTCTCGGCTCGCCACCTCGGCCAGCACCTGCAGGAGGCGCTCGGCCGCCTGGCCGGCCGGCACGGCGGGCGTGGGGCGGGTGACAGGGGCGAGGCCGCCCTCGCGGGCGTAGGTCGGGCCCACCTCGGCCTGCGGCAGCTCGCGGTCGGCCACGCCCATGGCGAGGTAGGGACTGAGGTGATCGAGGATGGAGCCGCGCACCTGGGTCACCGCGCGGCCCGCGAGGTGTCCCTCCAGGCCGACGGTGGACACAGTGACCACCACCTCGTCACAGGCCTGCAGCATGGCGGGCAGGGCCATATCGCGGGTACTGGCGCGGATGCGCGGATGGTTCAGGGCGGCGATGTCGTCGGGCGCGGCCTCGCTCGGGTGGCGGCGCACCCACAGGGCCAGGTCCTCGCGGGCCTGCACCGCCTCGACCAGCTGGCGCTCGATGGCACGCGGCAGGTCGGCATCGCCCTCGCCTTCCACGCCCGGGATCTCCCGGGGTTCGGGCGAGGAGGCGTACAGCAGGACATGCAGGCCGTCCCAACCCGCCTCGCGGCGCCAGGCCTGTCCCTGGGCCCGCAGCGCCGGGTCGCCCAGGGTGTCGAAGGCGGGGTTGCCGGTCACGCGGATGGTGGCCGCCGGCCGGCCGGCGGCGACGAAGGTCTGCTTGACCGCGTCATTGAGCACGCACAGCGCGTCGCCGTAGTCGGGGCGAGCAAAGAGCTCGCGCTCCCAGATGCCGAACAGGTCCAGCAGGCAGACGCTGGGCACGCCCAGGTGGCGCGCGGTCTCCAGGGCCGCCTGCTCGGCGCGGGGCGAATTGGTCGCGACCACCAGGGCCGGCTGCAGGCGGCGGATCACCCGCTCCAGCACGGACAGGGGCAGGAAGCACTGGCGCCCGAAGCGCGCATAGGCCTCGACCGCGGGCTCCACGCCCAGGCGGTCCTCCAGGTCGGTGTACGACAGGCCGAGATAGGCCACCGACTCCTCGTGGTCGGCGGCCTTGACCTGCAGGGCCGCCGCAAGCGCCTCGCCCTTGCGAAGGGCGCGTTCGTCGCCCGGCTGCAGCAGGTCACGGAAGCCCAGGGTCTCGAGGCCGGCGGCGCGCACTTCGGCGGCGGCAGTGGTGAGGGCCAGGTAGACCGGCCGGGCCAGCCCCCGCTCCTTCGCGAGGCGGGCGGCGGGCAGGAGGGCCTTCACATGGCCGCCGCCGTAGGAGACGAAGAGCCAGGTGGGCAGCGCGGACGGCGGCGAGGACAGGTTCACGCCGTGGCTCCCGGGCCAGCGGCCTGCGCGCCTTGCGGCGACCCTTGGGTGCCTTCATGCCAGATCGCCAGCGCCGCCAGCGCCCGCAGTTCGCGGGTGTGGTTGGCACGGCCGTCGCGGTGCTGCTCCAGCAAGCCGGTGATGGCCTCGGGCTTGAACAGCTGCTGCAGCAACTCGCTGCCGCCCAGGGTGCGCGCCAGCCAGGGGTAGCTGTCCTTTCGGAACCACTCGCCCACCGGCACGGTGAACATCTGCTTCTTCCGGTAGGCCAGGTCCTCGCCGATCAGGGGCGTGACCGCCTTCTTGTACCAGTGCTTCTTGTCGCCCTCGGGCGAGAGCTTGGTGCGGCCCCGCGAGCGGAAGGCCAGCTCCATCATCCGCCAGTCGAGGAAGGGCGTGCGCGCCTCGATGGACACCGCCATGCCCATGCGGTCGGGCTTGACCAGGTTGTTGCCCGAGAGCAGGAGCTGCATGTCCAGGTACAGGGCCTGGTTGATCCGGTCGAAGTGCGCCGCCTCGTCGAACCAGGGCGCTGCAGCGGCCGCCAGGCTGTCGACGCCCGCCAGCTGCGAGGCCACCTCGGGCCGGTACAGCGCGGCGCGACTTTCCGGGGTGAAGAGCGAGATCGAGTCGAAGTAGCGGCGGCGGAAGCTCGCGTCGTCCAGACCGTCGACGCCGGGCTGGGCGAAGAACTGCTCGTACTTCTCGTAGCCGGCGAAGAGCTCGTCGCCGCCGTCGCCGGTGAGCACCACCTTGACATGCCGGGCGGCCAGCTCGGACACGCGCAGCGTGGGCATGAAGGAGGCGTCGCCATGCGGCTGGTCCAGGTGGTGCAGCACCATCGGCCAGCGTTCGAGCATGTTCAGTTCGGCCACTTCCATCGTGTGCTCGCAACCGAAGCGCTTCGCGGCGTCGGCCGCGAAAGACGACTCGTCGAAGCGCGGGTCGGCGAAGCCGATGCAGAAGGTCTTGACCGGCGCCTGCACATGCCGGGCCATCAGGGCCACGATGGTGCTGGAGTCCACGCCACCGGAGAGGAAGGCGCCCCAGGGCACGTCGGCGCGCAGGCGGATGCGGGTGGCGTCGTCGAGGATGGAGAGGAACTCCTCCTGCCAGGTGCCGAAGTCGTGGTCCTGCTCGCGCTGGTCGGCCAGGGACCACCAGCGCTCGGTGCGCACCGCGCCGCCACGGGTCCACTTCATCCAGGTGCCGGGCATCACATGCCGCACGCCCTCCCACGCCGTCCAGGGCGCGGGGATGTAGTTGAAGGCCAGGTAGTGGTGGATGCCTTCCAGGTCGACGCCGGGCCGGGCCTTCAGGGCCGGCAGCAGCGCCTTGATCTCCGAGCCGAAGACCATGCGCGCGCCGTCGTCGTGCACATAGAGGGGCTTGACGCCGATGCGGTCGCGCGCGAGGTAGAAGGCGTCCTCGCGGGCGTCGTCGATCGCGATCGCGAACATGCCGTTCAGGCGCTTGAGGCAGGCAATGCCTTCGCGCTCGTACAGCCGCAGGATGACCTCGGTGTCCGAGTGCGTGTCCAGGCGCACGCCCTGGGCGCGCAGTTCAGCGGCCAGTTCGACGTGGTTGAAGATCTCGCCGTTTTGCACCACCGCGATGGCGCCGTCGTCCGAGACAAAGGGCTGGTGGCCGCCGGCCAGGTCGATGATGGACAGGCGCCGGTTGCCCACCGCGACGCCGCGTGGCATCTGGTGGCGCACGCCCTCGTCGTCGGGGCCGCGGTGCACGATGCTGCGCGCCATCGCCGACAGCGCCTCGGGCGCGAGGGCCTCGCGCCGGCGGTCCCAGTAGCCGAAGATGCCGCACATGACTCAGTTGCTCCCTTTGCCCGAGAGACGGCCCACCGTCCACCACAGAATCCGCAGGTCCAGCCAGAGGCCGGCCTCGCGGGCGTATTGAAGGTCCAGCGCCAGGCGCTGTTCGGGCGTGGCCGCCGAGCGCAGCGTCGCCTGCGCGAGGCCGGTGACGCCGGGGCGCACGCGGCAGCGCGCGGCCCAGTCGGCTTCCGAGTAGAGCGCGCGCTGGGCCGGCACGTCGGGGCGCGGGCCCACCAGGCTCATGTCGCCCTGGAGGACGTTGAGCAGCTGCGGCAGTTCGTCCAGGCTGGTGCGGCGGATGAAGCGACCCACACGGGTGATGCGCGGGTCATCCGACGCGGTGTGGTACGGGCCGATGGCAGCCGCGTTCTTGACCATGCTGCGGAACTTGTACATGCCGAACTCGCGCCCGCCGCGGCCCACGCGGACCTGGCGAAAGAGGATCGGGCGACCGTCCTCCAGCCACACCGCCAGGGCGGTGCCCAGGAGCAGCGGCGACAGCAGCAGCAGGGCCAGGGCCGAGAGCAGCAGGTCGAACAGGCGCTTGGTCATGGGAGAGGCTTCGATGGGGCGCGGCGGGCCGGGTTCAGGCGGCGGACGGCGTCATGCCGGCCCCATGCCGGCTGCGATGCGGGCGATGATCTCGCGCGTGGCCTGGGCGTCGCGGGCCACCGCCTGCGGGTCACGCGCAGCCAGCTGCGCTTCGGCCTCGCGCAGGGCCTGCACCTCGCGCTCGAAGACGGCGTCGGAGTCGTCCCGGTGGAAGGTCCGCGAGAGGATGACCGCGCCCGACCCCAGGCGCAGGTGCTCGGCCAGCACCGCACGTCCCGGGAGCAGCCCCTCGTCCAGACGGGCAATGCCCCCGAAGCCGAAGCGCAGGCCGCGCGCCAGCACGGCGCGGGCGACCCGCTCGACCAGGCCCGAGGCCAGGGGTTCGAACATGAAGCGCAGCCCCAGGGACAGGTGCAGGTCATTGAGGCCCACATACACCTCGGAGAGGCCAGGCGTGTCGATCCAGTCCTCCAGCGTCGCCACCGCGCAGGCCGTTTCGACCAGGGGAATGATGGGGCGGCGGCCCGCCACGATGCTGGCGAAGGCGCGCAGGGTTTCAGCGTCCTCGAACATGGGCAGCATGATCAGGTCGGCCCCCTGGGCGATGACGGCGTCGACTTCCTCCGCGCTGCCTGGGTGGAGCGGATTGACCCGCACCATCAGCTTCGCCCGGGTCAGCTGCGCCTTGACGCGGCCCACGTCCTCCAGCGCATGGACGCTGATGAAGGTGTTGCGCCCGGCCTGGCGCTCGGCCTTGCCCAGGCGCTCCAGGTCCACCCACAGGCGCATGCCGGGCAGGGCGTCGCAGCGGCGGGCGAAGGCCGGGTCGTTGGTGATTTGAATGAGGTCGAGCATGGGCGGAAGCAACCCGCGATTATCGCCGCTGGGTGGGGCGCCTTCCCGAGGGAAACGCCCGTCGATCCGCCTCTGGAAAACGCCCCGGGACACCGCCGCAGCGTGACCCAGCCCCCGGACCTAGACGCCCGGCCCCGCGCGACGGGCGCGCAGGCCTTCGCGCACCGGGCCGGCGCAGGCCCAGGCGGCGGCGAGTACCACCCCGGCGGCCAGCAGGGCCAGCGCCAGGCGCGGCCAGGGTGAGGGCAGCGACGCGACGAGCCACGGAGCGGCAACGGCCACCCCCAGCACCACCGCCAGGGCGGCGCCCATGGCCGCCCAGGGCAGGCTGCGACGCGCCGGCGCGCCCATGGCGGCCAGCACGCCCAGCGCCACGAGGGCCAGGACTGCGTCGAGCGCCCCCATCAGGAAGGCGCCTTGCGAGGTCCCCCAGGTCCCTGAAAAGGCCCCCACCGCCAGCAGGCCGGCCAGGGCCAGCGCATGCCAGAGGGCGGCCGGCCGCAGCCGGCCCTGGGCCGCGAGCACGGTGAGGCCCACGGCGGACACCGCCTGCGGCAGCAGGCTCCAGGCGCCGACCCGGCCCCAGGCCGCCACCTGGGCCAGGGCCTCGGCGTCCATGCGCCCCCAGCCGAAAAGCACCTGGGCGGCGGCGTCGGCCGCCAGCAGCAGGCCGGCGCAGGCGGCGCAGGCCAGGGCGAAGGCGAGGCCGAAGGCGGCCTGCAGCGCCACGCGCGACTCGGCCCGGTCCAGGCCCGCGGCCACCGCCGTCGCCACCCGGGGAAAGGCCAGGGTCGCCACCAGCTGGATGGCCAGCATCAGCGGCAATTCGACCAGCTTCCAGGCGTAGTTGAAGATGGCGAGCGCCCCCTCCCCCTGGGCCGAAGCGAGCGAGCGCGCGGCGAAGGGCAGGGCCAGGGGCAGGCCGGCGGCCAGCACCGCCCAGGCCCAGGCGGACGGGGGCGGAAGAACGATGGCGCCATCGCCAAGCCCGCCCTTCCCTGCGGATGGGGCATCGACGGCTTGGGTAGCCAAGCCCGAAGAGGCCGTAGGCGTCGCCGAGGTCGCGGAGGCCACGTCCATCGGCGTCACGGCGCCGCCCGAACCCCCTTGCGCCCGCCGCTCACGCCAGGCCTGCCAGGCCAGGCGCAATCCCATCGCCGCCATCAGGCCCAGCCCGAGGGCCGTCACCGCGCCGGCCATGCCCCAGGCCGCGGCGCCCAGGCCCCAGCCGGCCAGCGCGATGCCCGCCACCAGCGTGCCATTGACCACCAGGTTGGCGCCATACAGGCCCACCGCGTCGCCCTCGTGCTGCAGGCGGGTCGCCCATAGCGCGGCGAGCAGGGCCGGCGCCAGGGCCACGGCGCTCCAGCCCAGGCCCCAGGCGGCGGGGCCACCCGCGCCGGAAAGAGTGGCCGGCAGGCCCGGGGCGAGCCGCCCCAGCACCGCCTCGGGCACCACGGCCAGGGCCGCCACCGCGGCCAGCCCCAGGACCAGACCCAGGCCCAGCACCGCCCGGGCCACCCGTCGCTGGCTCGCATCCACCTGCGCGGTGGGGCGGCCGGCCCAGGCCGGCACCAGCACATAGGACAGGGCGCCCGCGGCCAGCACACCGGTCACCCAGTCGGGCAAGGTGAGCATCAGCACCGCCAGGTCGGCGAGGCCGGTAGCGCCGAAGGCCGCGGCCTGGGCCGACTCGCGCGCCAGCCCCAGGAGGCGGCTGGCAAGCAGCAGCAGGAGGGAGAGCGCGCCGGCTTTGAGCAACATGGCCGGGATTATCCCGGGCATGGCGCGGGCCCTCGCCGAGGGCCATCCGCCGCCCCCTCGCCGGATTCCCGGCCCTCGCGCCGCCCCGGCGGACCCTGGGCCACAGCCCGCCGGGAGTCCCCGCCCGAAAAACTAGAATCAGGGGTTTGGCCGGGCCCCTGCCCGGCCGCCACCCCACCTCCGCCCCATGTCCGACCAAGCCACCCCCGCCCCCGCCCTTGACGACAACCAGCTGATCGCCGAACGCCGCGAAAAGCTCA